>JBBQOT010000629.1:0-2595 GCA_038331165.1 Acetobacterales bacterium | reverse complement strand
GGCGCCCGCCCGCGTGCGACCCGACCGCCTGGAGGACCCCAGCATGACCAATACAACCTCGGCACCGGTGAACGCGGATGCCCGCAAGATCGCCGCCGAGCAGCAGGCCCGCATCCTGGCGCATGCCCTGCCGTTCATGCGCCGCTATGCCGGTGCGACCGTGGTGGTGAAGTACGGCGGGCACGCCATGGGCGAGGACCACCTGGCGGCGATGTTCGGCAGCGACATCGCCCTGCTGAAGCAGGTCGGGGTTAACCCGGTGGTGGTGCATGGCGGCGGGCCGCAAATCAACGCCATGCTCAAGCGGCTGGAGGTGAAGTCGAGCTTCATCGACGGGCTGCGGGTGACCGACCAACAGACCGTCGATATCGTCGAGATGGTGCTGTCCGGAACCGTCAATAAGCACGTCGCCGGGCTGATCACCCGCGCCGGTGCGCTCGCCGTGGGCATCTGCGGCAAGGATGGCGGGCTGATCCGCGCCGAGAAGCTGCGGCGCATGCGCAAAAACCCCGAGACAGGGGAGATGGAGGCGATCGAACTCGGCTTCGTGGGCGAGCCGGCGCATGTGGATGTGCGGGTGATCCATGCGCTGACCGGGGCCGGGCTGATCCCGGTGATCTCACCGGTGGGCATGGGCGACGACGGTCAAACCTACAACATCAATGCCGACACGGTGGCTGGTGCCGTTGCCGGCGCCCTGGGGGCCACCCGTTTGCTGATGCTCACCGATGTGCCGGGGGTGCTGGACAAAGGAAAAAACCTGATCCCGGAGATGACGCTGGCCGACGTGCAGGCTGGCATCGCCGACGGCACCATCACCGGCGGCATGATCCCGAAGGTGGAGAACTGCGTCGATGCAGTGCAGCGCGGGGTGAAGGGGGCGGTCATCCTGGACGGCCGCCAGCCGCACACCTGCCTGCTGGAGCTGTTCACCGAGGGTGGCTACGGCACCCTGATCCACGCCTGATCGCGCCGGGCGCGGATCAGCGCGAGGAAGGCGAGGGCTCTGCCGTCGCGGCGCGAAGCCGCGCCACGGGACCCGCAAAGGGTCAGAGACCCTTTTATCCCATTACCTTTAGTGGCTGTGCCCGCTGCCATCAATCGAAGCCGCACAACGATCTGGAGTTGCTGGCGCAGCCAAGAGTACTCTTGGCTTTCCAAAATTATCAACCCATTGAACTTTTTAATTTTTCTTATAAAACAAGGTCCAGGGGCTTGGCCCCTGGCTGGTCTGGGCAGAGCCCAGCGTCCCTTATCTTAGCGCCTATGGGGTGCAGCCCCCGAGCCCTCAGCGGCCCATGTCGCGCAGGAAGTCGATCTGCCAGCGCATCTCGTCGACCGCCAGCGGGAACCCGGCGCCCGGGGCCGGTCGCAGGATCGCGGCGGGGTTGAGCCGGGCCAACAGGGTTTGCAACGGCCCGGCCACGTGCATGGTGAAGCCAGCCTTCCACACCAAGCTGACCAGCCCCTTGGCGCTGCGCAGCGTGGCCGCGCGGTCGACGGCGGAGGCCGGCAGGTTGGCCGCCACCGCCAGGATCGCGGTGGCCATGCGCGGTTCCCCGCGCTGGATCGCGGCCAGCAGCGCCGCCTCGTCCAACTGGCCGGCGGCCTGTAGCTGCAGCGCCTCGGTCATCGCCTGTTCGATGTCGGGATCGCGCCGGGTCGCCACCGGCGGCGGGTTCAACCGCGCCTCCAGCCGTTGGCGCAGCTCGCGCGAGGTTGCCACCGGCAGGTCGGCGCGGCCGGCCAGCACGTCGAGCAGTTGCGTGGCGACATAGTCGGACAGCGCGCGCGCCGCACGGGCCGACAGGCGGGGGCGGGCGACCAGTGGCCTGTGCCAGTCTTCGTAATCCTTTCCAGCCGCTGCCAGCATGTCGAGGGTGGATTCGCGGATCGCCGCGGTGCTGTTGGACAGCAGCGCGGTGATTGCGCGCACATTGCTGGTGGCCGCCACCGCGTCGGCCACCTCCTCCGACAGCCCGGGGCGCGCGGCGACCGAGACCGCCACTTCGACCCCGGCGGCACCGCCCAACAGCGCCAGAAGATCGTCGGAACCAAGCAGCGGCGACAGCCGCACCACCGGGTCGAAGACCGCGGTCGCGGTGTCGCGCGCCAGTTGCAGGATGATGCTGCGCGGCGCTTGCGGCATGTCCTTCAGCACGTCGGCGATCGCCTGGCGCACGCGCACCGCCTCGTCGCTGACCAGTTGGTGCAGGGTGGCCAGCGCGCGTTCGCGCAGGGCGTCGCGGTCGGCATCGGCCAGCCCCGGCACCAGGCTGGCGAGTTTGCGCGCCAGCAGCGTGCGCACCCGCTCGTCGCGGTCGCGGGCCAGCACCATGTCAACATCGCCGGCGGCGGCCGGGTTCATGGCGACGGCGGCACGCACGGTCACCGCAGGGTCGCTGGCGAGCGAGCGCAGGATGTCGGGCGCGGTGTCGGGTGCCGCACCCAGCCGCACCCGGGCGGCCTCATTGGCGCCATGCGGGGCAACGAGAAGGCTGGTGTCATCCCCTGGCATCAGGCGGCCTCCGCCCGCCACGCGCGCCACTGGCCGCGGCCGGCGCGCTTGGCCTGGTACATCGCCTGGTCGGCGCG
>JBBQOT010000628.1:0-2599 GCA_038331165.1 Acetobacterales bacterium | reverse complement strand
GCCAGCGGCCCGACATCCTGGAACCCAAGGTTCAACCCCTGCCCGGCAATCGGGTGAATGCCGTGCGCGGCGTCGCCCACCAACGCCAGCCGCGGCGCAGTGATGCCGTGCACCACCAGTGCCGCAAGCGGATAGCTCCAGCGCCGGCCAACCAGGCGGATGGCGCCGAGATGGCCACCGAGCCGGCGCGCCACCTCGCGGGTGAAACGGGCCTCATCCAGCGACAGGATATGCGTAGCCAGCGCATCGCGCTCGGTCCAGACAATGGCCGACAGGTGTGGCGCACCCTCAGTCGGCGCCATCGGCAACTGGGCAAACGGGCCACCGGGCAGGAAATGCTCCAGCGCCGCGTCGTCGTGCGGCAGCTCGTGGGCAATGGCGAACACGATGCCGGTCTGGCCATACGGCAGGTGCGTCACACGAATGCCGGCGGCCTCGCGCAGTGGTGAGCGCCGGCCCTCCGCCGCCACCACGAGTCGCGCCCGCAGGGTAGGGCCGCCAGCAATGCGCACCGTGGCACCGTCCGCGTCGCGTTCCACCGCAGCCTCGGCTGGCGCAAACAGCGACAAATCCGCCAGCGCGTGCAGCCGCGCGTTCAACGCCATGCGCAGGCTGCGCGCCTCCACCATCCAGCCGAAGGCCGGCGCGTCGGCGAACGGCGCGGCGGCATCCGCCACCGCACCCACATCGAAATGCAGATGCAGGCGGGAGGCCGCACGCCCCGGCTTGCCGTCGCTCACCCGAATGCGGCGGATCGGGTTGGCCGGCAGGGGCAGTTCGTCCCACAACCCTGCATCCTCCAGCACCCGGCGCGACCCGGCGGCGACGGCATAGGCGCGGCCGTCAAAGTCGGGGTGTTCCATGGGCGGCAGGGCGGCGCGGTCGATCAGCGCCGTGCGCACCCCCGCCCCGGCCAGCCGGGCCGCCAGCGTGCCGCCCACCGGGCCGGCGCCAACGATACAGACATCAACATCGTGTTCGGTGTGCATAGCGCTACAGGATGGGGCTTAGCGCACAAATGCAACCCTGTGCCCGCACAATGGGCACCAGTACGCCCGCCATGCGAGCAACCCGGCACAATCCCCAGGTTTGTGGGCTGGCACGTTTCTTGATTGGGAAGACTGCCATCCAAGGAGGGTCGGGGCACCAGATGAAGCTGATCATCGCCATCATCAAGCCGTTCAAGCTGGACGAGGTCCGCGATGCGCTGACCCCGCTCGGCGTGCAGGGGCTGACTGTTTCCGAGGTAAAGGGGTTCGGCCGACAAAAGGGCCAGACCGAAATCTACCGCGGCGCCGAATACCACGTGAGCTTCCTGCCAAAGGTGAAGATCGAGGTCGCCGTGTCCTCCGATATCGCCGAGCAGGTGGTCGAGGCCATCATCAAGGCCGCCCATACCGGCAAGATCGGGGACGGCAAGATCTTCGTTCTCGACATCGAACGCGCCGTGCGCATCCGCACCGGCGAGACCGACGGCGCCGCCCTTTGAGCCGCACGCACAGGACCCGAAGCACGCCATGAACATTCTCGTCCGTCGCGCCGCCCTGGCGCTCCCGCCGCTCCTTCTCACTTTTCCAGCTTGGGCCCAAGACGCCAAGATTGATGCCGGCGACACCGCATGGGTACTCACCAGCACCGCCCTGGTGCTGCTCATGACCATCCCCGGCCTGGCCCTATTTTACGCCGGGATGGTGCGCAAGAAGAACATCCTCGCCACCATGATGCAGAGCTTCTTCATCTGCGCCCTGGTTACCGTGGTGTGGATGATCGCCGGCTACTCGCTGGCCTTCGGCAATGGCGGCGCCTATTTCGGCGACTTCTCCCGGCTGTTCCTGTCGGGCCTGTCGGTCAACTGGGACAAGCCGTTCACCCTGGGGGCCGGAACCGAGGCGGCGGTTGCAACCACCATCCCGGAATCGGCGTTCCTGATGTTCCAGATGACCTTCGCCATCATTACCCCCGCATTGATCGCCGGCGCCTTCGCCGACCGCATGAAGTTCTCCGCCATGTGCGTGTTCATCGTGCTGTGGTCGCTGCTGGTGTACAGCCCGATCGCGCATTGGGTGTGGGCGCCCACCGGCTGGATTTTCGCCCTGGGTGCGGCGGACTTCGCCGGCGGCACCGTCGTGCACATCAACGCCGGCGTCGCCGGGCTGGTCTGCGCGCTGGTGCTGGGCAAGCGCCTTGGCTACGGCACCGAGAACATGTCGCCGTTCAACCTTGGCCTCGCCGTGATCGGTGCCGCCATGCTGTGGGTGGGCTGGTTCGGCTTCAACGCCGGATCGGCGCTGACCAGTGGCGGGCGTGCCGGCATGGCAATGCTGGTCACCCAGATCGCCGCCGCCGCCGCGGTGCTGTCCTGGACCTTCGCGGAGTGGATCACCAAGGGCAAACCCTCGGTGCTCGGCGCGATCTCCGGCGCGGTGGCTGGCCTGGTTGCCATCACCCCGGCCGCCGGCTTCGTGCTGCCCGGTTCCGCACTGTTCATCGGCCTGATCTCCGGCGCCGTATGCTTCTGGGCGGCAACCGCGCTGAAGCACATGCTGGGCTACGATGACAGCCTGGATGCCTTCGGCGTGCACGGTATCGGCGGCATCAT
>JBBQOT010000627.1:0-2610 GCA_038331165.1 Acetobacterales bacterium | reverse complement strand
CGGCCTTCGTGCGAAGGCGCGCTTGGGCCTTTGGCGGGTCCCCGTCGGCGCGGCTTCGCGCCACGGGACTCGCAAAGGGTCAAGTATCCTTTGATCCCATGACCTGTAGTGGTCGTGGCAGTTGCCATCAGTCGAACCTGCCAACTTAATTGGGGCTGCTGGAGCAGCCAAGAAACTTTGGCGTTTCTAGACTATCAACCCATTAAAATTATTAGTTTTTCTTATAAAATAAGGTCCAGGGGCTTGGCCCCTGGCGGGTGCAGGGCAGAGCCCTGGCCTTGGCTTGCCCTGGCCTTGGCTTGCCCTGGCCTCGGCTTGCCTTGGCCTACCCTCCCGCCCTATGCCCGGACCAGTCGGATGCGTTTGCCGTCCACTCCGAGCGCCACGCCGCCGGCTTTCAGGGCCAGCGCGTCTTCGCCGAACACGTCGCGTCGCCAGCCGCTCAGCGCTGGCACTGCCGGTTCGTCTTCGGCGGCGAGGCGGTCGATATCTTCGCTGTTGGCCACCAGTTTCGGCGCCACGTGGTGCTGTTCGCATTTGGCCGCCAGCAGCACTTTCAGCAGCGATACCAGTGCGGGCGACGGCTTGGGGCCGTCGCGGTGGTTTGGCGCGTCGGGCAACTGTTCATCTGGCAGGGCGCGCGCCTCGGCGATTGCGGCCATCAATGCGGCCCCCATGCGCCCCTCGGCGAAGCCGCGGGTGACGCCGCGCATGCGCGACAGGGTGTCGACGTTATCGGGTGCGCTGGCGGCGATTTCGAGCAGGGCTTCATCCTTCAGCATGCGCCCGCGCGGGATGTTCGACTTCTGCGCCTCGCGCTCGCGCCAGGCCGCCACCGCGCGCAGCACCGCCAGCATGCGCCGGTTTGAGGTTCGCGGGCGCAACCGCTCCCACATCGCGTCGGGGTCGGGCTGATAGGTTGCGGGATCGGCCAGGACTGCCATCTCCTCGGCCACCCATTCCAGCCGCCCGTCTTTCTCCAGCCGCGCCAGCAGCTTTTCGTAGACGCCGCGCAGGTGGGTGACGTCGGCCGCGGCGTAGGTGATCTGTGCCGGGCTCAGCGGGCGGGCCGCCCAGTCGCTGAACCGGTGCGCCTTGTCGATGTGCCCGCCGGTGGTGGCCGCCACCAGCGAGTCGTAGCCCACCTGGTCGCCGAACCCGGCCACCATGGCGGCCACCTGGGTGTCGAACATCGGCCGCGGCACGTCGCCGAAGCGGAGTACGAAGATTTCGATGTCTTGCCGGGCGGCGTGGAACACCTTCATCACCGCCTGGTCGGCCAGCAGGGCGCCGAGGCTGGCCAGGTCGATGCCAGGCGCCAGCGCGTCGACCACCGCCACTTCGCTGGAGCCGGCGAGTTGCACCACGCACAGCTCGGGCCAGTAGGTGCGCTCGCGCATGAACTCGGTATCGACCGTTACCACCGCCTCCGTGCGCAGGCGGGCGCACAGCGCATCGAGGGCTTCGGTGGTGGTGACCAAGGCGGGGGCCGGGAATTCCGACCTGAGGGAGCGGGGCATACTGAGTGTAATACACGCAGGCTGGCGCGCCCGGAAGCCATGCGGCAGAAGGGCGGGCCCGCCGAGAAATTACCAGCCATGTTGCGCCGAGGTACTCGCCGATGATCACCGTTTTCCCTGCCTCGCCCGAGGGGCCTGCCGGTGCCGCAACCCCGGGCATCCACCCCGGCACGTTGTGGATCGACATGTTCGAGCCCGACGAGCTCGCCCGCAAGCAGGTTGAGGCCGCCACCGGCTTGCACGTGCCCACCCGCGACGAACTAAGCGAGATCGAATCCTCCAGCCGGCTGTCGCGCATCGGCGAGGCGCTTTACCTCTCCATGCCGGGCCTGGTGCGCGGCGAGGGCGGCGAGGCCCGCACCTCTCCGGTTGGCTTCGTGCTGGCGCCTGACCGTCTGATGACCATCCGCTTCTCCCACCTGCCGGCCTTCGAGACCTATGCAGCGCGCTGCCGCAGTGGTGCCAATGCCGACCGCACCAGCATTTCCCTGCTGCTTGGCCTGTATGAAACGATGATCGACCGCACTGCCGACCTTCTGGAGCGCGAGGGCGAGGAGCTGGATGCCGTGTCGCGGCGCATCTTCCGCCCCGCCGACGCACGTCGCGTTCGCCCCAGTCGCGCCCAGACCGAGCTGCGTGCCTTGTTGCGCAATGTCGGCCGGGTCGGCGACCTGGTGTCCAAGATCCGCGACACGCTGTTAGGCCTCGGCCGCATCATCCCGTTCGTGCTGGCCAATGCCGCCTGGATCACCCCGGACCAGAAGACCCGCTTCAAGACGCTGCGCGCCGACATTGCCTCGCTGACCGACTATGATGGCCACCTCGCTGGCAAGGTGCAGTTCCTGCTGGAGGCGACGCTGGGATTCATCGGGATCGAGCAGAACAACATCATCCGCGTGCTGACGGTGGTGAGCGTGGTGGGCGTGCCGCCGACGTTTTTCGCCAGCATGTGGGGCATGAACTACAAGTCGATGCCCGAGTTGGACTGGGCCTGGGGCTACCCGATGGCGTTGACGGTGATCGTCCTGTCCGCGGTGCTGCCGATCGTGTGGTTCCGCGTGCGGGGCTGGTTGTAGGGCGCGCTCAGGAA
>JBBQOT010000626.1:0-2611 GCA_038331165.1 Acetobacterales bacterium | reverse complement strand
GGGGCTGCCGGCCCCAGCGGGTCCAGGGCAGAGCCCTGGCCTTGCTTCCTCCGGCGGGTTCTGGCGTCGAACTTGATCAGGTTGCGCAGCGGCGCGCCCGACTTGAGCATGGCGTAGCCCTCGTTGATCTGCTCCAGCTTGATATGCCCGGTGATCAGGTGGTCGAGCTTCAGCCGCCCCTGCTTCCACAACGTCAGCATGCGCGGCATGTCGACGCGGAAGCGGTTGCCGCCCATCGAGGTGCCCTGGATCTTGCGGTCACGCAGGAAGTCGGCGCCATGCAGCTCGATCTTGGTACCGAACGGCACCATGCCGATGATCGTCGCCACCCCGCCCGGCCGCAGCATGGCGAAGCTCTGCTCGGCGGTGACCTTGTGGCCGATCGCCTCGAAGGAATAGTGCACGCCGATGCCGTCCATCAGCTCCTTCACCGCGGCCACCACGTCCATGTTCGACGCGTTGATCACGTCGGTGGCGCCCATTTCGCGCGCCACGTCGAGCTTGGAGGACACGGTGTCGATGGCGATGATGCGGCTGGCGCCGGCCACCGCCGCCCCATTCACCGCCGACAGGCCAATGCCGCCGCAGCCGATCACGGCCACCGTGCTGCCCGGCTCAACCTTGGCCGCGTTGAACACCGCGCCCACCCCGGTGACCACGCCGCAGCCCACCAGCGCGCCGATGTCCGGCGGAACGTCGCGGTCCACCTTCACCAGCGCGTTCTCGTGCACCAGCATCTGCTCGGCAAACGACGAAAGATTGGCGAATTGATGCACCACCTGGCCCTTCCAGGTATAGCGCCGCGCGGCACCCGGCAGCAGCTTCACCTCGGTGTTGTCGCAGATGTTCGGATGGCCCGTGGTGCAATTGGCACAGGTGCCGCAGAACACCGACAGGCACGAGATCACGTGGTCGCCGGGCTTGACGTAGGTGACATCGGAGCCGACCGCCTCGACAACGCCCGCGCTCTCATGGCCCAGGATCGCCGGCGTGGGATAGGGGTACAACCCCTCCATCATGTGCAGGTCAGAGTGGCACAGCCCGGCGAAGGCGGTGCGCACGAGCACCTCGCGCGCCTTGGGCTTGGCGACCTGGACGTCTTCGATGGTCAGCGGCTGGTTGGCGGCATGAAAAATGGCTGCGCGCATGGGGTCGTTTCTCTCCCGGTTGCCGCCGGCGTTGCCCGCCGGCGCGTGGCCGGAGTCTAATCCGGCCGCGGCGGTTACGTCCACAGCCCCGCGAGGCGCTCGGGCACGCGGGCGATGGCATCCGCCTCGGCATTGGCGAAGGCCAGGCGGATGTGGCGGTCCTGGCCGGGGCCGAAGAACGGACCCGGCAGACCCATCAACCCGCGCTCGGCGGCCAGGTGCGTTGCGGCGTCCATCGCGTCGGGCGCCGCCTCAGGCAGGCGGAGATAGGCGAAATAGCCGCCCAGCGCATCGACCTTCCAGGAATTCACCCCGGCCATGGCCGCGGCGAAGGCCCGCGCGCGCGCCGCCATGATGGCGCGATTGCCCTCGCGCCAATCGCGCAGCCCGTCGATTGCCCAGGTCAGCGCCGTTTGTGCAGCGCGCGGTGGGCAAATCTGCATGGTGTCGAGCACCTTGGCCAGTTGCTCGCGCAGCACCGGGCCGGCGGCGATGGCGCCCACGCGATGGCCGGGCACGCAATATGCCTTCGAGAACGAATAGAGGTGCACGACATGCCCGCCCCAGTCGGGGTCGGCGAACAGGCCGTGCGGCGGTTCGTCGCCGGGCATAAAGTCGCGATAGGTCTCGTCCAGCACCAGCCACCTTCCCGTCGTCCGGCAGAGGTCGGCAAACCGGGCAATCACTTCGGGCGAGTAGATCGCCCCGGTCGGATTGTTCGGCGACACCAGCACGATGGCGCGCGTCGCCGGGGTCAGCAGGCGGGCGGCCTCCTCCGGGTCGGGCACGAAGCCGGCCTCGGCCCGACACGGCAGCGGCACCACGCCCACGCCCTGCATCTGCAGTGCCATCTGGTGATTGAAGTACCACGGCGCCGGCAGCATCACCGCCGCGCCGGGCTCGGCGATGGTGATCATGGCCATGGCGAAGGCGAGGTTGCAGCCGGCGGTGATGGCTAGATCAGCGGCGCTGAATGGCGCGCCGTAGCGCCCGCCAAGGTCGGCGGCCAGCGCCGCGCGCAAAGCCTCGTCGCCGAAGATGTCGCCGTAGCTTGCCCCCGCGCGCGTTCCGGCCGCCTCGGACAACCGTACGAGCAGGTCCGGATGCGGCGGGTAGCCGGGCACCGCCTGCGTCAGGTCGATGGCCGCCCCCGCCTGCCCCCGATAACGCGCCGCCCAGGCGCGGGCAGCAGGGATCGGCGGCGCACCGGTGGCACGAACGAGGGACGACAGGGGCGCGGTCATGGCGCCATCGTCGCATTGCGCGGCGATACCGACAACGCCCGGTCAGGGCAGAACTTCATACAGCACATGCCCCGCCATCCCGCGCCCGACCTCGCGCAGCCACGGCGGCGCCTGGCCGGCATCCAGCACGTCGAGCAGCGTCTGCCCCTGGACATCGGCGACGATCGAGCCGCGGCGCGGCCGCGTGCAGTGCAGCACCAGCTCGGCTCCGGCCGCGCG
>JBBQOT010000625.1:0-2617 GCA_038331165.1 Acetobacterales bacterium | reverse complement strand
CGGAAGGCATCGGCAAAGCCCGCGGGCATGCGCACGCTGCCATCGACCAGTTGCGCGCCGGCGCGGTCGCCCGGCGCATCCAGCGGCGCCAGCACACCCTCGGCGGTGCGGGTGCTTTCCTCCAGGATCGCGGCCACATCGGCCTCGTCCATGGCATCGAAGCCAACGACATGGCGCAGCAGCCAGGCGGTCTCGGCGGGCGGGGCAGCGATGCCCATGGCGGTGGCTCCGGATGAAGGCGGCGGCTGGGGATTACCCTATTCCCCGCGACGACGGAACCGCCGCCTCAGCTGCCCTTGGCCTGCAACGCCGCCAGGATCGCCGGGTGCCGCTCGTCGAAATCGTTCAGCCGCTGGCGCGCCTCGCTCACCTGCGATTCGCTGGCCTCGTCGTGGTGGATAATCCCGCTATCCAGCCGCTCCTGCGGCCGCTCATGGGCCCGTTCGGCGCGCTCGCGGTCCAGCGCCTCGACCAGCTTGAGCCGGTGGAACTGCAACCCCTCGCGCGAGCCCAGCGCCACCTCGCGCAACATCCGCGCCTCCTCCGCCAGCAGGCCGACCGACCCGCCGAGCAGATGCGTATACCCCCCGTCGCGCAACGGCCCCACCAGATGGGCGGTATGGCGCGAGGCGGCGAGATCGACCAGCTTCATGATGTCGTTGTTGGCCAGCTTGAGCAGCCGCCCGTTCAACTCCGCCTGAAAGCGCGCACCGAGAATGCCGATGCGCACCTCGCCGCGCGTGATCTTGCGTTCGAACAGCCAGGTCGGCGGCGCCATCGTGCCCGCCCGCCTATTGGGCTGCCGTCGCCATCGGGATCGGCTGCCAGGATTTCAGCACCGGCAGAACCTCGCGGGCGAACAGCCGCATCGAGCTTTCCGCCAGCGCAAAGGGAATGCCGCCGAAGCGGAACGAGGTCGCCAGTTCCAGGTGCCCCATCGTCTCCCGCCGCACTTCCAGCGCGCGCAGAATCTGGTCGGGCGAGCCCCATACGGCGGCCTTCATGAAGCCGTCGATCATGCCCTCCACCCCGGCCTCGCGCGCCATCGCCGATTTCTGGGCATAGGCGTTGTAGCCCTTCACCTGGCTGAAATGCTCGCCCATCAGCTCGTAGTGGTGGATGTTGCTTTCCACAAACGACCCCAGATGGCGGCGCGACACCTCCTCAGCGTCCTTGCTGGTTGTGCACACACAGAAATCGGCGATCAGCTCGGGCGGCGCCACGCGGCCGTGGTTCTGCTGGAACAGTTCGCGGTACTTCAGGATCGCCGGCATGCGCAAATGCCATGGCCGGTCAGCGAACATCACCATGCGTGCTCCCAGCTTGGCCGCGGAGGCGAGCGAGTCGTCGCTCGACGCCACCGCATAGATGCGGTCCGACATGTCGTATTTCGGCCGTGGCCGCAGTTCCACGCGCGGCTGCGGATAGTATTTGCCGTCACCCTCGATCCAGCCGGTTTTGACTGCGTCCACTATCATCGCCGAAGCCTCGTCGAAGCGCTCGCGCGACTGGTCCATGGTCTGGTTGAAGGCGTGGAACTCGCGCCGCGCCAGGCCGCGCCCCATGCCCAGCCGCAGCCGCCCGCCCGACAGCATGTCGAGCACGATGGCCTTCTCGGCCACCCGCAGCGGGTTGTTCCACGGCACGATCACTGCCGCCGTGCCCACGTCGATGTTCGGGCACAACGCCGCCAGATGGGTCAGCACCTGGAAATTGTCGGGACAGAAGGAATAATCGTTGAAATGATGCTCCACCGCCCACAGACAGGAAAAGCCCAACTCTGCGGCCAACTGCGCCAGGCGGATTTCCTCGTCCCATGCCTGGTCGTCAGGCATGTCGGTCCAGCCATAAGTGGCGAAGATCATCTGGATGCCGACGTCCATGGTGTCTCTCCTGAGGGGCAATTTGCAGCTACTCTGAGGCGAACGGCGCCGCCGCGCCAGCCCCGGAGGCGAGATGCCGTCGCTGCTCATTGTTTACCACTCCACCACCGGCGGCACGCGGCAAATGGCCGCGGCGGCGCATGCGGGCGCTGCGAGCGAACCGGCGGTGAAAAGTCACCTGCTGCACGCGGCCAGCGCGGGGCCGGCCGACCTCATGGCCGCCGACGGCTATATCTTCGCCGCCCCGGAGAACCTCGCCAGCCTCGCCGGGCTGATGAAGGACTTTTTCGACCGCTGCTACTACCCGGTGCTCGACCGCCTGAACGGCCGCCCCTACGCCGCCATGGTCTGTGCCGGCAGCGACGGGCAGGGGGCGGCACGACAAATGGCCCGCATTGCCACCGGCTGGCGGTTGCGCGCGGTGGCCGCACCGCTGATCGTGTGCACTCGGGCACAAACCCCCGAGGACATTCTGGCACCCAAGACCATCAGCGCCGCCGACCTCGACCAATGCCGTGACCTTGGCGCGGCACTCGCCACGGGCCTGGCGCTGGGCGTGTTCTGAGCCCGCCAGTTTCGGCATGCACAGCAATCGCGTGCCACACGACACGCCCTCCGGCAGGCCAGGCGAGACCTATTGTAGTAACCCTCGGTAAAAGTGACACTCAGGCAGGTAAGTAGGGGCGTTGCCCCCAACCCCACCAGGGGCCCAGCCCCAGGACCACAAATTATTG
>JBBQOT010000624.1:0-2635 GCA_038331165.1 Acetobacterales bacterium | reverse complement strand
CTGGTCCGTCCACCTGCCACCGGGAGTCCCATTTGGCCGCATTTGCCGTGAAACACATCGCCGAGGAACAGGGTCCGCTGCTCGCCAACCTCAAGACAATCCGCAAGACGCCGCATACCTACACCTCGCGAGAGCCCGAAGCCAGTGAAGCCGCAGCCGGCGGCGACGTCTACGTGATCGAAGTGCGCAAGGAAACGGCCGTGCGCACCTACTGGCTGGGCTACAAATACCAGGCCAAGGAGAAGTACGCGCCGGCCGGCGGCGGGGTCTGGAAAGGGGGCTTCCGCTTTCGCAATTCCGCCACCCCGGGCGACCGCGCCGACGGGGTCTATTTCGAGGTTTTGCCGCAGATCACCGATGCCACCTTGTGCCAGTGGCTTTCGACCCAGACGCCGATGGCGCAGATCCCGCAGCCGCTGATCGACCAGCTCGAGGCGATGATCGGCGAGCACTCTGAAACTGCCCGCGAGTACGCCTGAGCGCGCGCTGCTACAGCCGCGCGCAGACCACCACCAGCCCGATCGCGACCAGCGCCAGGCCGACCTGCTCGGCCAGGGCCAGTTTTTCCGCGAAGAGGCGGCGTGACACCAGGTAGCTGAATAGAACTTCGACCAGCCCCAGGGTGCGCACGTCGGCGGCCGGCCGCAGCGCGAACCCGGTGAACCAGCCCATCGAGGCCAGCGTGCCCATGGCCCCGGCGACCAGTGAAATGCGCCAGGCCCGGCGGATGCCCCGCAGCGCTTCTGGCGATCGCAGCGCAAGCCAGCCCCCCAGCAGGGCCGATTGCAGCGCCTGCGCGCACAGCACGCCCCAGGCGGCGGCGAGCCACGGCGCCAGGCCCGGCAACTGCAACGCAGCGCCGCGGAAGCCGACCGCCGACAGGGCAAAGCCGGCCCCTGACGCCAGCCCGAACAGTGCCACCCGCCCGCCCCAGCCCCGGGCCGTCGCCCCCGACTGGACGGAGGCGGCCTGCGGCAGCGACAGCATGATCACTCCGGTGGTGGCCACGCCGATCGCCACCAGCGTTTGCCAGGCCGGCACTTCGTGCAGGAACAGCGCAGCGAACAGCGCCACCTGCAGCACCTCGGTCTTGGAATAGGTGACGGCCACGATGAAGTTGCGCTCCTTCATGGCCGCCAGCAGGAAAACGGTGGCTGCGATCTGGCTGACGGCGCCGAACGCCACCCAGCCGAAAAAGACGCCCCCGAAGGACGGCAGCGACGCCGGCGTGTCGGACGCCAGCTGCAGCAGGATCACCGCCGCGGCGGCGAACGGCAGCCCATACAGGAATCGAACCAGGGTTGCACCCAGCGTGCCGACCTGCGCGGTGAGGGTGCGCTGGGCGGCGTTGCGCGCGGTCTGGGCCGCCGCGGCCGCGACCACGATGGCAATCCAGGCCCAGGGCGCGACCGACGAGGCTTGCACCGTTCGCAGCTCAGTAGGTGCCGGGCAGCAGGATCGCTTGGTCCACCGTGTGGATGTCGGTGTGGCCGCAGAACGCCATGGTCAGGTCGAGTTCCTTGTGGATGATCTGCAGCGCCTTGGTGACGCCTTCCTCACCCATCGCGCCCAGCGCATAGAGCATCGAGCGGCCGATGTAGGTCCCACGCGCGCCCAGCGCCCAGGCCTTGAGCACGCTCTGGCCGCTGCGGATGCCGCCGTCCATGTGAACCTCTATCCGGTTGCCGACGGCCTCGACG
The DNA here is from genome assembly GCA_038331165.1 of Acetobacterales bacterium. Taxonomy (GTDB): domain Bacteria; phylum Pseudomonadota; class Alphaproteobacteria; order Acetobacterales; family Acetobacteraceae; genus CAMDGX01. The sequence continues at coordinate 935 of JBBQOT010000624.1, read as the reverse complement.
ATCGCCGGCAGGGCCGAGATCGACGACGGCGCACCATCGAGCTGGCGGCCGCCGTGATTGGAGACGATCAGCGCGTCGGCGCCGCTGTCGACCGCGATCCGGGCGTCCTCGACGTCCTGGATGCCCTTCAAGATCAGCTTGCCGCCCCAGCGCTTCTTGATCCATTCGACGTCGTTCCATGACAGCGCGGGGTCGAACTGCTTGGCGGTCCATTCCGACAGCGAGCCCATGTTCTCGACGCCCTGGACGTGGCCGAAGATGTTGCCGAAGTTGCGTCGCGGCGTGCCCAGCATGCCCAGGCACCAGCGCGGCTTGGTCATCAGGTTGAGGATGTTGGCGACCGTCATCTTGGGCGGCGCCGACAGGCCGTTGACGATGTCCTTGTGGCGTTGGCCCAGGATCTGCAGGTCCAGCGTGAGCACCAGCGCGGAGCAGTTGGCGGCCTTGGCGCGGTCGATCAGGCGTTCGATGAAGCCGCGGTCGCGCATCACGTACAGCTGGAACCAGAACGGGTGGCCGTCGGTGGCCTGGGCCACGTCCTCGATCGAGCAGATGCTCATGGTCGAGAGGGTGAAGGGGATGCCGAAATTTTTTGCCGCCCGCGCCGCCAGGATTTCGCCATCCGCGTGCTGCATCCCGGTCAGGCCGGTCGGCGCGATCGCCACCGGCATGGCAGCTTCCTGGCCGATCATCCGGACCCGCGTCGTGCGGTTCTCCATGTTCACCGCGACCCGCTGGCGGAACTTGATGCGGTGGAAATCCTCCTCATTGGCGCGATAGGTGCTCTCGGTCCAGGAACCCGAGTCGGCGTAGTCGTAGAACATGCGCGGCACGCGCTTTTCGGCCAGGACCCGCAGGTCTTCGATGGTAGTGATGACAGGCAAGATCGTCTCCTCGTTGGTCGGGAATGCTACCGGATGGCGAACGGCCGGTTC
>JBBQOT010000623.1:0-2636 GCA_038331165.1 Acetobacterales bacterium | reverse complement strand
CGCCATCATCGGGGGCGGCTTCATCGGCCGCGCCTGGTCCATTGTGTTCGCCCGCGCCGGCATGCAGGTGGCGCTGTGGGACCCCGTCGCCGCCGCCGCCGGTGCGGCCAAGGATTTCATTGCCGCCCGCCTGCCCGAATTGCGCGCGGCAGGCTTGGTCAGCGAAACGGCCGAGGCGGTGCTAGCGCGCATCGCCGTCGTGCCCACGATGGAGGCGGCGGTCGAAGGCGCCACCCACGTGCAGGAGAACGGCCCCGAGACGGTCGCGGTGAAGCAGCAAAGCTTTGCCCGGCTCGATGCCCTGGTGCCGCGCGACGTGCCGCTGGCCAGCTCCACGTCCGGCATTCCCGCCAGCGCCTTCACTGAGCACCTGCCCGGCAGGTCGCGCTGCCTGGTGGCCCATCCGGTCAACCCGCCCTACCTGGTACCGCTGGTCGAGCTGTGCCCGGCACCATGGACCAGCGATGACGCGATGGCCCGCACGGCGGCCCTGATGCGCCAAGCCGCGATGGTGCCGGCAGTGCTGAAGCGCGAGGTCGCCGGCTTCGTGCTCAACCGCCTGCAGATCGCGCTGGTCAGCGAGGCGTTCCGGCTGGTCGCCGATGGGGTGATCTCGGCCGAGGATGTCGATGCCACGGTGAAGCACGGGCTGGGCCTGCGCTGGAGCTTCATGGGACCGTTCGAGACCATTGACCTCAACGCGCCCGGCGGCCTGGCAGACTACATCGACCGCTACGGCCCGCTCTACGAACAGGTCGAGGCCGAGATGACGCCGATCGCCTTCACGCCGGAACTGGTCGACGACCTGCACGACGCGCGGCGGGCGGTGCTGCCGATGGAAAATCATGCCGAGCGACTGGCCTGGCGCGACCGCCGCCTGATGGCCCTGTTGGCGCACAAGAAGACCCAGCCGGAATAGCCACGCCGTGGTGCACCCCGAACTGCGCCACGGCTGGCCGGTCATCCTCGCCTGCTTCTTCGTCGCGGTACACGCCTGGACCTATGGATTCTATGGCCTGTCCGCCTATGTCGCGGCCTTTCAGCTGGAACGCGGCTGGTCCAGCACGCTGACCGCGGGTGCCACCTCGGCCTTCTACCTGCTGGGTGCCGTGCTGCTGGCCCGTGCACCCATGTTGGTGCAACGCCTCGGCCCGCGCGCGGTGCTGCTGGCCGGCTGCGGTGCGCTGAGCCTGGGCGGCATCATCGCGGCCAATGCCCAGGCGCCACGGCACCTGGTGGCCGGCTTCCTGGTGCTGGGGGCCGGCTGGGCCTGCACCAGCGTGGCGGCACTCTCGACCGTGATCGGGCTATGGTTCGACGCGCGGCGCGGCCTGGCGATGAGCCTGGCGCTGAACGGCGCCAGCGTGGCCGGCTTCACCCTGGCGCCTGCCTTGGTATTTCTGGCCGACCGCCACGGCATCGCCTGGGCCGGCACCACCATTGCACTGGCCATGCTGGCGCTGGTGATCCCGCTGGTTCTGGTCGGTCTCGCTCGCCCCCAGCACGCATTCGTCGCCGCACCGGTCGTGGCCAGCGAAACTGATCTGACCAGCCAGCGCGCCGCTCTGCGCAGCCCCCGCTTCTGGTGGATCGCCGCCCCGTTCGGCCTGGTAATCATGGCGCAGGTTGGCCTCGTGGTGCACCTCGTCTCAATCCTGATGCCAACACTCGGTGCCGATGGTGCCGGGGTGGCGCTCGGCATCGTCGCGATCTGCGCGGTGGTGGGCCGGCTGGCGCTCGGCGCCGTGGTTGACCGCGTCGACCAGCGCCGTGCCGGGGCGGCCGGGGTGGCGGTACAGATGGCCGGGATGGCCCTGTTGCTCGCCCTGCCCGCCCAGGTCTGGGCCCTATACCTGGCCTGCGTGCTGTTCGGCCTGACGGTCGGGAACAACATCACCCTACCGCCGCTGCTGCTGCAACGCGCCTTCACCCGGGGCAGCTTCGGCCTGGTGGTCGGGCTGTACAGCGCGCTGGCCCAGATCGCCTATGCCGCCACCCCAGGTGGCTTCGGCGCGCTGCACGATTTCACTGGCGGCTACCCCGCCGTGATCGCCGCGGCGATGGCCATGCAGGGGGTGGGAGCAGTGCTGCTGCTCGGCGGGGGCAAAAGGTAGATAGGCGAGGGCGCTGCCCTCGACCCGCCAGGTCCGGAGCGCACCTTCGCGCGACGGGCCGAGCCCCTGGACCCCATCTTATTGAAATAGAAAGAGTTAAGGTCCAGGGGCTTGGCCCCTGGTGGGTCCAGGGCAGAGCCCTGGCCTTGCGACAAACGGGACATTTATTGTTGCGATTGGCACTACTTCGCCCGCGGATCCAGCGCATCCCGCAGCCCATCGCCCACCAGGTTGAAGCTCAGCACCACCAGGAAGATCGCCGCCCCTGGAAAGACCGCCAGCCACGGTGCCTGGGTCAGGAACCGCTGGGCGGAGTTCAGCATCGACCCCCATGACGGCGAAGGTGGCTGCTGCCCCAGCCCCAGGAACGACAGGCTGGCCTCGGCGATGATCGCCCCGGCAATGGCCAGTGTCGCCTGCACCATCACCGGCGGGATGATGTTCGGCAGCACGTGCCGCACGGCAACGCGCCAGGGCGGGTTGCCCAACGCGCGCGCCGCTTCGACGTAATCGTTGGTCGCC
>JBBQOT010000622.1:0-2638 GCA_038331165.1 Acetobacterales bacterium | reverse complement strand
TATGCGTTGGAGGGGGGGGGGCGCTGGTCGGGCTGGTCCGGCTCGGCGCCGTTCTGGGTGATCGCGCCTTTCCAGCCTACGGGGCGCAGGGCGGCCGCCGCGGCGCCGCCGGCGTGGCCGGCGCCGGCGATCACGATCCCGGCCGCGAGGGTTTCCGGTTCGGACATCAGCCGCGCAGCAGGACGATCGCTTCGATTTCGACCGAGATGTCGCCGGGCAGGCTGCCCATGCCGACGGCCGAGCGGGCCGGGCGGCCGTTGTCGCCGAACACCTCGACGAACAGGTCGGTGCAGCCGTTGATCACCTTGGGGTGGTCGGAGAAATCGGGCGCGGCGTTGACCATGCCGAGCACCTTGAGAATGGTATCGACGCGGTCGAGCGAGCCGAGTGCCACCAGCATGTTTTGCAGCAGTTGCAGGCCGCAGTCGCGTGCCGCCTCGTAGCCCTTCTCGATGGAGACGCCGGCGCCGACCTTGCCGGTGATCATCGCGCCGTCCGGCTTGCGCGGGCCCACGCCGGACAAATAGAGGATGTTGGCCCCGATGCGGAACGGCACATAGTTGCCGATCGGCTTGTTTGGCGGCGGCAGGATCAGGCCGAGTTCGGCGAGGCGTGCCGTTGGACTGGTAGCGGGTGCGCTCATGATGGCGTTCCTCCTGGTGGCTGGATCAGAAACGAACCGACAGCGCCAGCGCGCCCATCTGGTGCAGGCCGCCCTTTTGGCCGCGGAATTCCTGGCTGGTGAGGCGATGGGTGTAGGTCAGGCGCACGCCATAGGCCAGCACGGCCAGGCCGCCTTGCACCTCGCCAACCATTGGCACTTTCTTGGTGCTGCGGCTGGTTTCCCAGGTGTTGCCATCCAGCGTCAGGTCGCGCGCCACGGCACGGCCGTCGGCGCCGAGGAATACGTACCAGGCGAAGGGTCGCACGGTGCGGTAATGGTCGCCGCCGGTCACCCCGGGGCGCGGGCGGGCCGGGCCGAAATCGGATTGCAGCCCCTGCCCCAGCCGCACCATGACGCCGGTCTGGATATAGGCGCGCAGATTGCCCACCGAGGCGGTGAGGCTGGGCAGCGCATCGGTCTCGAAGCCCGCGAAGGTGGCGATGGGCACGCGCCAGGTGCGCTCGCTGGTGATCTGTACCAGCGGTTCGTTCTTCAGCTGGGTATCCCAGCCGTTCACCGGCTTCTGGCCGATCAGGTCGTGGAAGCCGTTCTGCACCCACTTGCCGCCGGTCGCCGGGCCGACCATGCCGAGTCCGAGCACCAGGGTGCTGCGGGTGGTCGGCGCGTCCTGCACCAGGCCGAAATGTCCCATCAGCACGCCGGCATAAGGGCGGTCGCGCAGCGGCGGCAGGCGGGAGACGGTGTCGGCGGGATTGTAGATCTGGTGCGTCAGGTCGAAGGACATCCGCGCCTCGCCGGTGCCCCACAGGGTGGCGCCGAGGTTGCGCAGTGTCTCGGGCACCAACTCGGGCGAGGAGGTCCAGCCGAGGCGCAGGCCGTTGGTGTAAAACTTGTCCTTCAGCTTGGCGGTGCTGACCGACGCGTTTTCCCACTGCAAGGTCCAGGTGGAGGAGGTGTCGGCAGGAGGCCGGGCGGCGGCAGGTGTAGGAGTCTGGGCCTCGGCCGGCGCCACGCCCGCCAGCAGGGTCGCGCCGAGAAGCAGCAGGCCGCGAACGTTCATTCCATCCTCGCGAGGTGTTCTGAACGCCTGTCTAATGGCTTACGCCGCCGGGCGAAACCCCCGTGGGAAGGGGCGCGCCGCGGGCGCTATTCTGCTGCACCCACCATTGCCGTCGCGGCGCGCCAGCCGGCGAGGCGGTGCAGCGGGATGGGGCGGCGGCTGGTGACGCGTTCGGTGACCAGGCGGATGGCGTCGTGCGGGCCGGCACGGGTGGCGGCGTCGAGGAAGAGCTGTTCCAGCACGTCCTGTTGGGCATAGCTGCCGCCCATGCGGTACATGCCGCCGATCACCGGCATCATGCGCTCGACCGCCTCGCCGAAGCGGCCCTCGCCGTGCAGGCGCACCGCGTCGCTGACCGGCAGGGCGTAGTTCGCCACGATGCCTGCCGTGGTGCCGCTTCGGTTCGAGGTCGCGCGCATGCCATCGAGCAGGCGCTGAGCAGCCTCGGCGCGACCGGTGGCGGCGAGCGCCATCATCCAGTGCGGCAAGGTGAAGGCGGATTGAATATCACCGGCGCGGGTTTCGGCGAGGTCGGCCAACTCGTCCCAGCGGTTGCCCACCGCGACGCCCTGGCGGGTGAGACGGAACAGCATGGAGGCGGCGTTCTGCACGTCGATATAGGCATCGGGCGACGCCTGGGTCAGCGGCGAGGCGAGGTTGCGGAAGCGCTGGTCGTAGAGTTCCAGCACCGTGGCGTGGTCGCCGTTCTCCAGGTGGAAGAGCGCGCAGTGCCACCACAGATGGTGCTGGAGGTTGCCGGCGCCGTCCCAGTTCGGTGCCAGGCCGGTGAGCCACTGGATGCCCTCCTGGCGGCGGCCCTGCATTTCCAGCACGTGGGCGACGGCGTGGGCGGCCCACAGATTGGCGGGGTCGAGCTCGATGGCGCGGCGGCCGTCGGGCTCGGCGGCGGCGTAGTTGCCGCATTCCTCGTTGGCGAAGCAGCGGCAGGCGAG
>JBBQOT010000621.1:0-2650 GCA_038331165.1 Acetobacterales bacterium | reverse complement strand
AATCTGCGGCTGCTGATCCAGCCAAGAAATTCGTGGCGTTCCCAAATTGTCAAGCCATTGAAAAGTTCTTGTTTTTATAAAAGAGAAGGTCCAGGGGCTTGGCCCCTGGTGGGTCCAGGGCAAAGCCCTGGCCTTGCGATACTCTACACCACTGGTTGAGTCGCTTGGTCTCAGACCAGCGGTTTGGCGAATGTCCCGGTCGCATAATCGGGCCATTCCGACTGCAACATCGCGTGGAGGTCCTGTGCTACGGCCAGCAGCCCCGGAAGCGTGGCGTGCCAGTCGCCATTGGCCGGAAGGCCGAGGGTAAGGTTGCCGTTACGGCTGAGGCACAGCGCATCGGCGTGGCGCTCCGCGAGGAACGTCTTCACGCGGCGATGCAACCGGCCGCCGGGCAGGACGAAGGGCAGATAATCCTCCAGCAGCAGCGTGCCGCGGGCCGCGTTGGCGCGCAATGTAACCGGCTCCGGACGCAGCCACAGCAGGGTCACGCCGGGCCTGCCGCGTCGTTTGCGCGCCGTACCGGGCACCAGTCCGCGGGCGGCCGCGGCATCGCGCAGTGCGGCGGTCAGGTCGGCGTCGGTCATCGCTGGCTCCTTCTATGTCCGCGATCGCACGCCTATGCTCCCCCGCGTCGCCCAAGGGAAGACACCATGCGCATCGCCATCGCGGAGCTGAAGCAGGAAACCAACAGCTTCGTGCCGTTCAGCACCACGCTGGAGACATTCCGTGACCAATATATTTGGCACGGCGACGAATTGCTGACGAAGTTCGGCGCCCAGCGCACCGAGATCCCGGCCTTTCTCGACGTGCTCGCCGCCGCCGGCGCCACACCGGTGCCGCTGCTCGCCGCCTTCGCCCTGGCCAGCGGCCCGCTCACCCGCGCCTGTTTCGAGGCGCTGGTCCGGCCGCTCGTCGACGGAATTGCCCATGCCGGCCCGCTCGACGGCGTGCTGCTGGCGTTGCACGGCGCGATGGTGGTGGACGACGAACCGGATTCGGAGGCTGAAATCCTGGAGCGTGTGCGGGCGGTGTTGCCGAAGGGCCTGCCGATCGTGGTCACGCTGGACCTGCACGGCCACATCACCCAGCGCATGATCCAGCCCGATGTCGCCTATATCGGCTATCGCGAATACCCGCATATCGACATGTACGAAACCGGCGAACGCGGCGCCCGCCTGCTGCTGGATTGGATCGCCGGGCGCGTGCAGCCGGTGATGGCGGTGGCCAAGCGCCACATGGTGATGAGCCCGGACGCCGCGCGCACCACAGCACCCCCGCTGTCCGAGGTGGTCGCCGCCGGCCGGGCAATGGAGGCGGCCGGCCGGGTGCTGCATGTCTCGCTGTTCCCGGTGCAGCCGTGGATGGATGTTCCCGACCTCGGCTTCGCCGCCCTGGTCTGCGCCGATGGCGATGCGGCCACGGCGCAGGCGGCGGCCGAGGAACTGGCCGAGATGACCTGGCAGCGCCGCGCCCGCTTCGAGCCCGACCTCACGCCGTTGGAGGAGGTGATCCGCATCGGCCTGTCCAGCGAGGGCCTGACGGTGGCCAGCGATGCCGGCGACACGCCCAGCGGCGGTTCGGCCGCCGACAGCACCGCGGTGCTGCGCGCGCTTCTGGCGGCGGGTGCCGCGGCGGCGGGGCGACTGACCTACCTCACCATGTGCGACGCCGAAGCTGCCGCCGAAGCCGCCCGTGCCGGCCCCGGCGCCACTGTCACCCTGACCGTCGGGCACAAGCGGTCGCGGGACGGCGAACCCCTTGTAGTCACCGGCGTGGTGCGCGTGATCAGCGACGGCACCTACGTGTTTTCCGGGCCCGGCGCCCCCGGCATGCCAGGTGCCATGGGCCTGACGGTGGTGCTGGCGATCGGAGACATCCGGCTCAACCTGCGCTCCATCCCGCATCTGGAGTGGGATCTCGGCGTGCACGAGAGCGTCGGCCTCGATCCGCGCCGGGCCGCGCTGATCTTCGTGAAGTCGCCGTCGCATTTCCGCATCAGCTACACGCCGATCGCAACCCGGGTGTTGATCGCCGATACCCCGGGGCCAACCTGTGCCAACATGCGCCGCATTGCCTTCACCCAGGTGACCCGGCCGTTCTGGCCGATGGATTGGAACGACGCGCCCGGCTGACGCTTCCCCCGCCGGCGCAGTGCCACTAGCCTTTCCCCCATCGTGCGGCGCGACTCGGACGCCCCATGACCGGGAGGTGCCGATGGCCGATTCTTTCGAAGGCCAGATCCAGGCTTTGGAACAGACACTCGGCACGGCCGAGAAGGGTGCCGTCGCGGCGGCGAGCCGATTGCGTGGGCTGCGGCGGCGCGTGTCGGATGGCGATATCGGCCAGGTGGCGACCTTGCTCGACCAGATCGGCGGCCAGATCGAGCAACTCGGCGAGGCGGTTCAGGCGGTGCGCGCCGCACTCGGCTACGACGTGGCCGCAGCACTCACCGACGGATCATGGGTGGCCGAATTGCTCGCCGAGGCGCGCGCCCAAGGGCTGGTGGTCACCGAGCGGGACGGCAGGCTGACGGCGTTCCCGGTGCTGCTGCGCCTGCTGCCCCAACAGGCCGCCGTGCGGGTTGGCAGCCGCATCGAGCGCCGGCTGCGGCCCGCCGTGCTGGTGCGCGAGTTGCGCAAGCGCCAGG
>JBBQOT010000620.1:0-2652 GCA_038331165.1 Acetobacterales bacterium | reverse complement strand
AAAAGCGGACAGTGGCGCCTCCAGGCTGGCCAGCTGGGCGGGAAAGCCAGCCAGGGCCGCCCGTCGGTCGGGGCTGCGCTCGGCCTGCAAGCGGTCGATCAGCCGGCCATCCAGCCGGGCCACGATGGCGCGAAAAGCCTCGGCAAACCCAACCAGACCCTCCCCATTACGCAGCTTCACGTCGAAGGTATGGCCCCAAACCTGGGCGCGGCGCTCGCGGTCCAGGTCGTCGAAGAACTCGGTGAACCCGGCCAGCAGGTCGGATTTGGTGACCACCGCATAAACCGGCACGCGCACGCCCAGCCGGTCGGTCAGTTCCTTGATGCGCTTGCGGATGGCGCGGGCATGGGCGGTGCGCTCTGCCGGGGTAGCGGTGGCGATGTCGGTGATCGCGATGGCCACCAGCACGCCGTTCAGCGGCTGGCGCGGCCGGGTGCGCTTCAGCAGGTCGAGAAAACCCTCCCACCCCGCGCGGTCGACACCGGCATCGGAATCCTGCGTGGTGTAGCGCCCAGCAGTGTCGATCAGCACGGCGTTCTCGGTGAACCACCAGTCGCACATGCGCGTGCCGCCGACGCCGGCCACCGCCCCCTGCCCCATTTCAGCGGCCAGCGGGAATTGCAGCCCGGCGTTCAACAGCGCGGTCGTCTTGCCCGCCCCGGGTGGGCCGATGATCACGTACCACGGCTGCTCGTAGAGGTAACCGCGTGTGCCGCGGGCGCGCCGCAACAGGTCCAGCGCGGTGGTCAGCTTCTCGCGCATGGCCGCAACTTCCTCGGCGGAGGCATCGCTCGCCGAAGCCCCGCCCACCGCCCCGGCCACCAACTCGGCATCCGCGCGGGCGCGTCGGCGCATAAGCCAAAAATTGACCCCGAACCAGACGAGCGCGATCGCCAGCACGATCAACAGGCGCATAATCCAGTCGTCCAGCCACGACAGCAGCGGCCCCAGGAACCACACCAGCGTCGCCAGCAAGGCCGCGCCGATACCGGTGAGGAACCAGCGCGAGGTCAGGAAGGAGAGCACGGCACCCATTATTCGTCCCTAGCCCCGGCGCCGCAGCACGACTTCGATGCGGCGGTTTTCGTCGCGCCCCTCGGCGGTGGCGTTGTTGCCCACCGGCTCGGAATCCGCCCGCCCCTCGGCCTTGATCCGCCCCGGCTCGCCCAGCGTGCGCAGGATGATCGTCTTCGCCGCCTCGGCCCGCGCCGCCGAAAGCTGGAAGTTTGACGGGAATTGCACAGTGCGGATCGGCTGGTTGTCGGAATGGCCCAGCACCATCACGCTGCCGCTCTCTACCTTCAGCGCGCCACCGATCCGCTCCAGCAGTCCGACGAAGGCCGGCTGCACCGCGGCACTGCCGGAACCGAACATTGCCGGAGCGCCCGCTGCCACGCCGCGGTTGCGGATGCGCACGATCGGCGTGTTCTCATCGCCCAGCACGCTCACCATCCCGGCGTCGATTTCGGGCTTGAGAAAGGTGCGCAGCTTGTCGATCACGCCCGGCTCCGGCGGCGGGGGCGGCACGACGATGGCGGCGCGGATGATCGCCGGCATGCGCTGAGGCGGCGATGCCATCATGCGGGCCATCAGGTCGTCGGAGGCGGCGTTGAGGCTGGTCGAGAACCATACGAACAGCCCCGCGAGCACAGCCAGCCCGGCCACACCGACGACCCATACCGGCAGCGACGCCCGCGCCGGTTTGTAGGGGGCGGTGGCGCCCATCCACTGCGGCGACAGCTCCGCCTCAGCGGCCTGGCGCTGGCGTATGATGATCGTGTACAGATCTTCGCGCAGCTTCTCGATCTCACCCGGCCCGCGCGGCGCCAGGCGGTAGCGCCCCATGAAGCCGAGCGAAAGGCAGAGATACATCAGTTCCAGCACCGGCAGGAAACTGCCCGGATTGGCCTTCATCTGGCCCAGCAGGTCGAAGAACCGCTCGCCCGAGCGCACCTCCTGGTGGAAGGTCGAGACCAGGGAGCGCTGGTCCCAAACCCCGGTGCTGCCCCAGGGCGTGTTCAGCACCACGTCGTCCAGGCTGGCGCACAGCGCATAGTGGGCCGGGCGCAACTGTTCCACTGGCACGCCGGCCTCGCGGCCGGCTGTCTCGAAGCTGCGCAACTCCCGAGTGGCGCGTTCGCGCAGATCGGCGGCATCGGGCTGGTTGGCGGTGTTGCGCAGCCGCGCCAGTAACTGCAGCAGCGGGGCCGCGGCCGCCAGCAGCGCGCTGCCGCCGAAGATCAGTTTCTCCGCACCCTCGCCAGCGGTCTGCGGCGCCACTGCCGGCGTGGCCGTGGCCGCCGGAAAGGCCGATGCGGTGCCGAAACCGGCGGCCGCCGGCGTCGGCGCGGGCCTGCGCCCGCCCGGAGCGGGGCGGATCACGGTGCGGTCGCTGTCTTCCTCGAAAGGATTGTCGACGCTCATTTGCCTGTCTCCCCGCCGTGGCTAACCACGGCCCGTCTCCCAGCCGTGGCTAGCCACGGATCGCCCAGAGTTCCATCTGCAGGTTCGGGTATTCGCCCGACACATGGATGGCGAAGCCGCCGCTGCTTTGCATCTGCTTCCAATGCGCCGAGTTCCGGTCGAGCTCGAAATAGCTAGCCCCGGCGTAGAACGGTGCCATGGCGGCCGCGCGAGCGGGATCGGAATACA
>JBBQOT010000619.1:0-2663 GCA_038331165.1 Acetobacterales bacterium | reverse complement strand
GGTTTCCACTTCCGCGATGCCCTTGAGCAGCATCTGCCAGGCGCGGCCGAGCACCGGGATGCTCAGCGCCTCGGCCAGCGCCACGCCGCGGGTGCGTTCGGCCTCCGGCAGGTCGCTGGAGGTGCGCAGCGCCGGCACCGCGCGCAGGCGGGTGAGCGTGTGCACCAGGTCGAGCAGGTCTTGCAGCATCACCCCGAGATCGGCGCCGCGGCCGTGGGCGCGGTCGGTGATCTCCAGCGCGGCGGCGGGCTTCCCCGCCATCACCGCCTCGAACAGGTCGAACACGGCGGCGCGGTCGGCCAGGCCCAGCATGTCCGACACCTGGGCCGCGGTGATGGTCTGTCCCGTCTCGGTCTGCGCGATCGCCTGGTCGAGCAGCGACAGCCCGTCGCGCGCCGAGCCGTCGGCGGCGCGCGCGATCAGGCTCAGCGCCTCGGCCTCAATCGCCGCGGCCTCCCGCACGCACAGCGTGCCAAAATATGCGGCCAACGACGCCACCGGAATGCGCCGCAGGTCGAAGCGCTGGCAGCGCGACAGCACGGTCACCGGCACCTTGCGGATCTCGGTGGTGGCAAAGATGAACTTCACGTGCGGCGGCGGTTCCTCCAGCGTCTTCAACAGCGCGTTGAACGCGTTGCGCGACAGCATATGAACCTCGTCGATCACGAACACCTTCGCGCGCGCCTGCATCGGGCGGAAGCGCGTAGCCTCGATGATCTCGCGCACATCCTCCACCCCGGTGCGACTGGCGGCGTCCATCTCCACCACATCGGGGTGTCGGTCGGCCAGTATGGCGGTGCAGTTGGCACACACGCCGCACGGGTCGGCGGTGGGTCCGCCCTGGCCATCCGGCCCGATGCAGTTCAGCGCGCGGGCGATGATGCGCGCCGTGGTGGTCTTGCCGACGCCACGCACGCCGGTGAGCATGAACGCATGCGCCACCCGGCCGAGCGCAAAGGCATTGCGCAGCGTGCGCACCATCGCCTCCTGGCCGATCATGTCGTCGAACACCGTCGGGCGGTATTTGCGCGCCAGCACGCGATAGGCGGGGGCCGCGAGTACGGGCGCCGGGACAGACGGCAGCGCGTCGCCGAACAGGCCGGCGCCCTCGGGTTCCGGTGCCGGCAGCGTGTCGTCGTCTTCCTGGAACAAGCCGGACATGGGCGGCGCCGGATGAACGGCCCCGCCTGCCGAGCACAGGGGGCGGCCAGGTTGAAGGGGTGGGAGGCCGAACAAACGACCCGAGCGGAAACTCGTTGCGGCTGCTTCCTTCCGGATCTGACCGGGTTGGCGAGGCGCCCGTCCGCCGCCGACCTCCCACCCCTCATATCGTGCATCGCGGCCCGACTGGCAAGCGGCAAGCTGGCAAGAAGGCACGGGTGCGGTTGCCGGAAGCGGCACCGCATGGCAGGTTTGGCAACCCCTTGCCCGCAGGATTCCGCCCGTGTCGCTCATCCTCGCCAGCCGCCCCAATGTCTATTCCGGCAGCCCGCTCGACCGCGCCGCGCAGTACCGCGACAACGCGGCCTGGATCGCGGCGGCGCTGGAATCCGACGAGGCGGTGTTTACCCCGGTCTGGCGTGCCCGCAGCCTGCTGCGCGGCGTGGCCGAGGGTGCGCCCGAAGCGGTGTTCCTCACCGGCCAGGCGGCCACGGCGCTGCGCCTGCGCGGCTGGCCCGATGGCGGCATCTGGGCGTTCCTGGGCATGCAGGGTCCGCGCCCGGTGTTCTGCGTCGACATCAGCCCCGAGGACGACCCGCTGCCGCTGCTGCCGCCCGAGATGGGGGCCTTCAGCGATCTGCGCGGCGTCGCCGGGCTGTTGCCCAACAATGATGCCTCGATCCTGGCGCATGCCCGCGGGCTGATGCACTGGCGCACCAAGCACCGCTTCTGCGGTGTCTGTGGCGCCGCCTGCACCCCGAAATCCGCCGGCCACGCCGTGCAGTGCACCGCCTGCAACGTGTCGCACTTCCCGCGCACCGACCCGGCCGTGATCATGCTGGTGCATCGCGGCGACCGGGCGCTGCTGGGCCACTCCACGCGCTTTCCCAACTCCACCATGTACTCAACCCTGGCCGGCTTCGTCGAACCCGGCGAAACCCTGGAAGAAGCCGTCGCCCGCGAGGTGTTCGAGGAAGCCGGAGTGCGCGTGGGCAACGTGCAATACCACTCCAGCCAGCCCTGGCCGTTCCCGGCCTCGATCATGCTCGGCTTCTACGCCGAAGGCCTGACCGAGGAGATCACCATCGACCCCGAGGAAATCGCCGACGCCCGCTGGTTCTCGCGCGACGACATGCGCCGCCACCGCGACCTCGGCTTCCAACTCCCGCGCGGCGACTCCATCGCGCGCCGGCTGATCGAGGATTGGTTGGCGGCGGAGTAATACCAATCACTGTTTGGGATGACTCATGACCAAACAAGGCCAGGGCGTCGCCCTGGACCCACCAGGGGCCAAGCCCCTGGCCCGTGAATATATGAAAATAAATGGGTTTCCAAAGGCCGTCGGCCTTTGGTGGGTCCCTGCGGTGCGGCTTCGCGCCGCAACGGCAAAGCCCTGGCCTTGCCTTTCTCGATCGGTCAATCATTCGAATGGTTGGTATAAACACGCACCGTTCCTCAGACCCGCGTTGCAACAGCGCCGTGGCGCGCGGCATGCTGAGTGG
>JBBQOT010000618.1:0-2665 GCA_038331165.1 Acetobacterales bacterium | reverse complement strand
CATCTCGGCGCCTTGCCCGGCACCCCGCTGCACGATCGCCAAGGCGGCATGGCGAAGCTTATCGACGGCGCAATCGCCGATATCGAAGCCCTGCAACAGGGCGGCATCGACGCGATCATGTTCGGCAACGAGAACGACCGGCCCTATTCGCTGAAGGCGCCGCAGGCCTCGGTTGCCGCCATGTCGGCCATCGTCGCCGCGGTGAAGCCGGGCATCCGCGTGCCATTCGGCGTGAACTACCTGTGGGACCCCGTCGCCAGCATCGCCATCGCGGCGGCCACGGGGGCGGCCTTCGTGCGCGAGATCTTCACCGGCGTCTATGCGTCGGACATGGGGCTTTGGGCGCCCGACTGCGAAGCCGCCCTGCGCGCTCGCGCCGACCTCGGCGTGCCAGGCCTGAAGCTGCTGTTCAACATCAACGCCGAATTCGCCACCCCGCTCGACACGCGCCCGATCGGCCTGCGCGCCCGCTCGGCGGTGTTCTCCTCGCTCGCCGACGCGATCATGGTCTCCGGCCCGATCACCGGCCAGCCGGTCGCGCTGTCCGACCTGCGCCAGGTGCGCGAGGCCATCACCGACGTGCCGGTGTTCGTCAACACCGGCGTCACCCTCGACAACGTCGCCGCCATGCTGGGGCTGGCCGACGGCGCAGTGGTTGGCACCCATTTCAAGCACGACGGCATCACCTGGAATGCGGTCGACGCCGCGCGGGTGCGGCGCTTCATGGACAAGGTCGCGGCCCTGCGCTGAAAGTGAAGGAGCTTCACATGCCAAGCACCTTGCTCCGGTAGGCCACCACGCATGTTCACCATCGGCCTCGACATCGGCACCACCTCAACCATCGGCATTCTGATCGAGCTGCCGAACCGGGTCGCGGCCCTCGCCTCGCGCCCCGCCACGCTGCACGCCCCCCACCCCGGCTGGGCCGAGGCCGACCCGCGGCAATGGTGGGCGAATGTCTGCGCCATCTGCCGCGAACTGCTGGCCGCCGAACCCCGCGCCCGAACCGCGCTGGCCGGCATCGGCGTTGCCGGCATGCTGCCCGCCCTGGTGCTGCTCGACGCCGCCGGCAGCCCGCTGCGGCCCAGCATCCAGCAGAGCGATGCGCGCTGCGACGCCGAACTCGCAGCCCTGATCGCCCGCACCGACACCGCCCGATTCCTGGCGCTGGCCGGCAACGGCCTCAACCAACAGGTCGCAGCCCCCAAGCTGCACTGGCTCGCCCGTCACGAGCCCGACGTACTGCGCGGCACCAAAACCCTCCTCGGCTCCTACGACTACGTGTCCTACCGGTTGACCGGCGTGCTGGGCACCGAACGCAACTGGGCGCTGGAGGCCGGCTTCCTCGATCTGCACACCGGCCTGGTGGCCGATGAACTGCTGCACGTGGCCGGCATCCCGCCAAGCCTGCTGCCGACCGTCCGCCACGGCCACGCCATCCTCGGCGAAGTCACCGCCGAGGCCGCCGAAGAAACTGGCCTGCCGCCCGGCCTGCCAGTGATCGCCGGCAGTGCCGACCACATCGCCAGCGCCTACGCCGCCGGCCTGGTTGCCGAGGGCGACGTGCTGCTGAAATTCGGTGGCTCCGCCGACATCCTGATGGCCAGCACACGGGCCCAGCCGGATCATCGGCTGTATCTGGATTATCATTCAATTCCAGGTCTCTACGTCCCGAATGGCTGCATGGCCAGCGGCGGCTCCATGCTCAACTGGCTGGCTTGTATTCTGGCGCCCGGCGAAGATAAAGCGCATCAACGTCTTGATCTTGTTGCTGAATGCCTCCCTCCCGGCAGCGAGGGCGTGGTGGTGCTGCCTTATCCGCTGGGCGAGAAATCCCCCCTGCACGACCCGCTGGCCCGCGCCACCATCAGCGGGCTCAGCTTGAACCACACCGCCGGCCATATCTGGCGCGCAACATTGGAGTCAGTGGGCTACGCCCTGCGCCATCACGCCGAAGTATTCCGCGAGGTCGGCCACCCCATCCATCGCCTGCTCGCCTCCGATGGCGGCTCCAGGAGCCTCATCTGGATGCAGATGATGGCTGACATCTTCGCCATGCCGGTGCGGGTGCTGACCGACCACCCCGGCTCCTGCCTCGGTGCCGCCTGGCTCGCCGCCATCGGCACCGGCGCCAGCACCGACTGGCACGGTGTCACCAACTTCGTCGGAGCGGGTAGGGTGCTGCAACCGAATATCAAAAACTCAGCACGTTACGACGCAGGGTATGCGCGGTTCCGCAGCCTGTACGGCCAACTCGCACCGTGGTTCGCAGTCTAGTGTGTCCCGCCGTGAAGGCGAACCCTTGAACAGGCAAGGCCAGGGCTTTGCCCTGGACCCACCAAAGGCCGAGGGCCTTTGGAAACCCATTCATTAGAATATATATAAGGTCCAGGGGCTTGGCGCGTCGCGCGAAGGCGCGCTCGGGGCCTGGTGGGTCCAGGGCAAAGCCCTGGCCTTGCCTTTGCTCTACCCGTCAATCACCAGTGCGATTGGTCTAAACCACCACTGGCGCGACGTTGCCAAGTAACCACCGTGCAATACCGGTAACCCGCGCGTCATCGTGCATTTGGCCCATCACCTGCACGCCCACCGGCATGCCGCCCACCCCCATCAGCGGCACCGTCACCGCCGGCGCGAACAGCATCGAGCTTGGCGCGTTGAACAC
>JBBQOT010000617.1:0-2665 GCA_038331165.1 Acetobacterales bacterium | reverse complement strand
GTCAGGGCAATGACATACGGCTTCGCCGGCACGGCGGGGTTGTCGAGCTTGGTGAATGCTTCGAGATTCAGCCCCACGTCGGTGGCGCTGACCGGCATCGTCGGCGTGGTCAGATTGCTCAGCGTGATCTTGGCGATGGTGCCGTGCACGGCGCTGTATTCAAGGTTGGACAACATCCCCAGGAACGAAACCGCGGACAGCCGGCCGCCGGAACCGCCAGTGACGGCGTTGCTGTAGGGCGTGGAAATCAGCCCCAGCACGTCGCCGTTGTTCAGGGCGGTGGTCAGGGTGATCCCCAGCGCTGGAACGCCGCCGTCGAGCAGGTCGATGGCGACGATCTTCCTGGCGCCGGCCAGGGGTTTCAGGTTCGCGAGGTTGGCCACGATGCCGGCGGCGAAATCGGCAATGCGCACCGTGGACAGACTGGCGAGCACCGCGTTGTTCTCGGCGACGAGTGCGGCAGCGGTGGCGGCGCTGATCGCCCCGGTGACCTCCAGCCGGAAGCTGCCGGCGATGTTGGCCAACACGCGGGCGCGCACGACCGCGTCGGCGAGCAGGTCGGCGGCGATGGTGACGGTCGGAATGTCCGCGTCGGTCAGTGCGATTGGCCATGTGGCGCCGCTGGCCTGGCTGAGCACCTGCGCCACGGCTCCAAGATCGGCGGCGGACAGCAACAGGGTCGGCGTGGCATCGGTGAGGCGCAGCGCTGCGACGCGGCCGGTGCGCATCAACGCGTCGACTGCGGCCAGGTTTGCCAGGATACCGGCCAAGCTGTCCTGGATGGTGAAGCTGGCGAAGCGCGGGTCGAGCGTGGCACCGGTCGCGCCCGCCGCCGTGATCAACTGCGAGAGTTGGACGTTGGCGGACAGCCGCGCCGCGGCCTCGGCGCCGCTGGTGAGCTGTTCTGGCGTCAGTCCGACGATATTGAGCCCGCCGTCGCGCATTTCGATGGCGGCGATCCGGCCCGCGGCGGCGGCAAGCTGCAACCGATCGAGAGTGGCGGCGATCTGATCGGCGCTGTCCACGATCGTGAGGTTTGCGGGCAGTAGCGCGAGCGAGGCGTGGCCGGCGATGATATTCGCGGCGGTCGCCGCAGACATCGCGCCGCTATAGGCCAGCGTGAACGGCGTGGTGATGCGCCCGACCACGCCGATAAAGGCTGCCACCGAGGTGGCCCGCGGTGGCAGCGTGATGGTGGGCGTGCCCGCATCGCTGAGCGCGATGCTGAACGGCGTGGTGATGCTCTGTAGCGCGTCGATATCCGCCGCGACCACGTCCGCGGTCAGGCTGAGCACCGGCGCTGCGGCGTCGGTGAAGGCGACCGCGCCGAGCGTGCCGGCGCGCCACAGCGCCTGGATGGACGCCAGGTTGGCGACGATATTGGTAGCGCTGTCCGATACCGTGAACGCGTCGAACCCCGCCGTCAGCGTGGTACCGGCGGCGCCCGCCGCGGCGATCTGCTGCCGCAGCACGTGCGGGCCGGCGATCAGGCCCAGCACCGCGGCATCGGCCGTCGCTTGGGCCGGCGTGGTCGGGATGGTCGGCACGCCGCCGTCGCGCAGGTCGATGCTCGCGAGTTTGCCCGACGCCGCCAGCGGCCGCAGGGCATCCAGCGCGCCGGCGATGGCGCGGGCGGTGTCGGTGATGCGTGTTGCCGTCGTGAAGGTGCCGGCACCAAAGGCGGCGATCGCCTCGGCGGCGCTCAGTGGGGTTTGGGTCATGGCGGGTTCATGGCCGTCAGCGGCGAGTGCGGCGTGGGCGGATCTGGCGCTGAAGGGGCATGAGACGCTTCCGTTCTGGTCGGCGGCCGGCGGTGCGGCACCTATCGAGGGCAATGCCGCAGTGTTTCCCAACTTTGTTTCGTGCAGCTTTCGGAATGCGGTTTTGTTGGTAGCGTTCCGCGCCCCGGTCTGATCGCTGCGTGTCTGCATGGCAGGGCGATTGCGGCAACCGGGTGGGTCCTGCCATCCTGTCCAGCGACAGTGCTGGCGGGGGGCAGAACATGCGGGCGATCGATCAGTTCCTGAACCTCGCCGGGGCGGCGGTGGCCGCGCGCGCCACCGGGGCCGCGCAACCGGCCGCGGCGCGGCTGACCGCGCTGCTGGCCGATCAGCCCGTAGCCACTTCGCCGCCGGTGCCCGGGCGCCCCGCCGCCTGCGCGCATCTGCCGGCCGCGATCGCCCTGATGGCCCCCTCGTTCGCCAGTCCGTTCACGACGCTGGATCCGAGCCTAGCCTGGCAGACACGCGATATCGCCAACGCGCCGCCGGGCTTCGCCGAGGGCCACGCCAATGCCCGCCTGCTCGGCCCGCAGGGGCTGGAGGAGCGTGGCGGGCTGGTGGCCGGCTTCAGCCTGGTGGCACCCTACATCACCTATCCCGACCACGACCATCCGCCGGAGGAGCTGTACCTGGTGCTGTCCGGCGGCGAATGGTGGCAGGCGGGCGGGGCGTGGCACGCGCCGGGGCGTGGCGGGATCGTGCACAACCCGCCGGGCATCCTACATGCCATGCGCGGCACCGCCGTGCCGTTGCTGGCGGTGTGGTTCCTGTTGCCCGGCTGAGGCCTGTTCCGAGTCATACCAATCCGGCTAATTATTGACCTACGCAGAAGGCAAGGGCCGGGGGGGGGCCACGCCCCCCCCCACACCCCCCCCCCAAGGCGA
>JBBQOT010000616.1:0-2667 GCA_038331165.1 Acetobacterales bacterium | reverse complement strand
GCGATCAGCCGGTTGCCGGCGCGGTTCAACAGGCGCTTGAAGCGGGGATAGCCGACCACCTGCGTGCCCGGGCCGAAGCGCATGCCGAAGGCGCAGTCGTAGCCTTCAAGGATCTTGCGGAAATAGGTCACGACATCACCGGGCGCGTCGGACCCGTCGGCCATTGCCACCACCACGGCATCGCCGCGAAAATGCGCCAGCCCATGGCGCACGGCACAGCCGTAGCCGTGCGGACCAGGATTGTTCACATGGCGCAAATGCGGGAAGGAGGCTTGCAACGCGATCAGCACCGCCTCCGTCGCATCGCGGCTGGCGTCGTTGACGACCAGGATTTCGTAATCGAATTCCTGCCGGTCGAGCGCGGCGGCCAGCGCGCGCACCGTGTCGGCGATCACCGTCGCCTCGTTGTAGGCCGGCATCACGACCGACAGCATCATGGCGTGTCACCGTAGCAGCGCCGAACGAAGGCAGCCGCGCGCGCCACGGTGGCCAGTGGCGTGTCGCTGCGGCGCATTTCGATCGACACCCAGCCACCGTAGCCGCCGTCGCGCAGTGCGGCGGCGATCGCTGCATGGGCGATGTCGCTGGTCTCGTCGACCGGGCCGAGGTGGGCCGCGCTGACGTGGAAGTGGCCGATGCGCGCGGCGCAGTGTGCCGCCGCGGCCACCGGGTCATCGCCGGCCAGCGCGGTGCAGGCGGTGTCGAGATGCAGCACGATGCCGGGATGGTCGACGCGCGCCACCAGTTCGGCCGCCTCGGACCAGTGCCGCAGGAAATCGCCGCCGTATTGCGGCGGATTGGCCTCGATTCCCAGCGCGGTGCCGGCGTCATGGCAGGCCACACCCAGCGTGCGGAACAGCTCCACCGCGCGGTCCATCGCCGCCTCGGGCGACAAGTCGCCGCGCAGCCGATTGCGCGGCGAGCCGAACACCATCACCCCGGCACCGAACGCCGCGGCCAGCGTCGCGACCCGTGCCACATGGGCGGTCAACCCGGCTTGGCTGGCGGCATCGCCGAACACATGCAGGTCAGGGCGGGCGAACAGGATCGCTTGCAGCGCCGGCACCGCCAGTCCAGCCGCCGCCAGATGCCCCCGCACCGCCCGCGCGGCCGATGGCGTGGCGCCCTCCCAGCCCGGCCACAGCATGGTCGGCGCGATCTCCACCCCGGTCACGCCCAGTCCCGGCAGGGCCGCCAGCACGGCCGCGTGCTCCTCGGCCGCCCAGGCGATGTTGGAGACGGCGAGCCTCATGCGCCCGCCTGCCGTTCGGCCGCGATGAAGGCGCCCAGCCGATGGAACACTGCGGCCGCATCCTGGATGTAACCGCCGGCGCCGCCGAACACCGCTTCGTGGCGGGTGCGGAAATCATAGGCCGGGCTGCCGCCCGCCGGCGGCGTGCCGACCGTAGCACCCGGGAAGAACCGCGCCACGATGTCGCCGGTCAGCACCGGGGCGGGCACCAGATGGACCAGCGTCACCCCCGCCGCCTGCGCCCGGCCGATATCGGCCCAAAGCCCGGTCAGGTCGTAGAACTGGAAGCGCGATGCCGGGTCGATCCGGTCCACCATGTTGTCGTGCAGCAGATCGTAGATGATGTTCTTGCTCAGTCCCGGGCCGAACAGGCCGGGCAGCCGCACCGTCAGCATGGCGGGGTAGCGCGCGCGCAGCTCGCCTTCCAGCCACAGCCGATGCTCGCCGTAAGGGTGGGTGGGCTGCGCGGCACAATCGAAAGCCTCGTCGGCGCCGGCCACCTGGGGCACCACATCGATGGTGGAGATCAGCACCACGCGCCGCGCGGTGACGCCCCGCATCGCGTCGAGCGCGCGCTGGATGCCGGCGCGGTCCTGGTCCGGGTTCTGGTTGGCCCACCACTTCTTGGCCTGGGCGCCCGAGAACACCAGGGTGGCGAAATCGCGCCCGGCGATGCTTTCGATGTTCGACGTGTTGAAGCACGCGGCAAAATCGTGCTGGCGCAGCAGGTTGCCGCCCACAAAGCCGGTATGGCCGATCAGCGCATCCAATGCAGCGTCTCCTATGCGAGCTGGCGGGCCAGTTCGTCGCCCAGGCGTAGCGCCAGGGCGACGATGGTCAGCGTGGGATTGGCGAAGCCGGCACCTGGAAATACCGAGCTGCCGGCGATGTATAGATTGGCCACGCCGTGAACGCGACACTGCGCGTCGACCACGCCGGTGCGCGGCGAGTCGGACATGCGGGTGGTGCCCATGTGGTGCCGGCTGGCCTGCAGGTCGGCGGGCCAGGAATCGGTGTCGCCAAGATTGTTGGCGCGCAGCCGGCCGACGCCCAGCCGGCCCATTTCCAGGCCCACCAGTTCGGCCGCGCGGCGCATCGTGCGCTTCTCCGCCACCCCGAGCCGCCAGTCGAGCATGATGCGGTTCTGCCCCAGCGCGTCGCGCGTGCGGGAGAGGGTGACGCGGCTGTCGCGGTTGGGCATCTGCTCGACATTGACATCCAGATGCGCGCCGACGATCGGGGCATCGAGCTTTTCCGGCGCGCCGAACGGGCCCTTGCGGGTGCCGAAGATCGTCTTGTACGTGGAGTCGACCACAGCATCGTAGTCGGTGAAGGCACTGCCGAGTTTCGACCAGAACTGCCGCGGCCAGCGCAGGCCGGCAATGTCGCCGCCGATCGACTTCAGCGCCGTCACC
>JBBQOT010000615.1:0-2674 GCA_038331165.1 Acetobacterales bacterium | reverse complement strand
AACCCGATGTGCGGCGACCGGGTGCAGGTATGGCTGCGTTACGCGCCCGACGGCAGCATCGCCGAGACCGGGTTCGACGCGCGCGGCTGCGAGATCAGCAAGGCTTCCGCCGATCTGATGGTGGAGGCGGTTCAGGGCCGCACGAAAGACGCCACCAAGGCGATGTTCGAGCGTTTCCGCGCGATGGCGCAGGGCGGCGAATGCCCGGCATGTGCTGCGTTCGAACCGCTGAAACCGCTGGCGGCGGTGCATGCCTATCCGTCGCGGGTGAAATGCGCGACGCTGCCATGGCATGCTCTGCTGGCGGCGTTGGAGGGAGCAGGCAATGCAACGAGCGAAGCATAACGGGGGCGCGTTGTGAACGAAGGGTCGATAGATCCCGCCATGGGGAACCAAATGCAAACGGGTGCCGCCGGCAGCTGGACGCCGGAGGGCGAGGTGCCGCCGCGGCCGAGCGAGGACGCGCTGATTGCCGCCTGTGCCAGCGTGTACGATCCGGAAATTCCGGTGAACATCTATGAGTTGGGCCTGATCTACTCGGTTGAGATCGACACCGCCGGTGCGGTGAAGGTGGAGATGACCCTGACCGCGCCAGCCTGCCCCAGTGCCCAGGAGCTGCCCGAGCAGGTGCGCGATGCGGTGCTGGCGGTGCCGGGTGTTACCGCCTGCGACGTCGAAGTGGTCTGGGACCCGCCATGGGACCAGAGCCGGATGAGCGAGGACGCCCGCCTCGCCCTGAACATGTTCTGAGGGGATTGCCATCATGTCGGATAATGTTGCTCCTGCTGCCCCGCGCGCCCGCCGCCCGTTGCCGCCGTTGATGGCGGTGTCGGATGCCGCCGCCGAACGCCTGCGCGGACTGTACACGATCGGCGACCAGTCGGGCGCGGACAGGACAAAACTGCTGCGCATCTCGGTCAACACCAAGGGCTGCTCGGGCCTGGCCTACGACATGACCTGGGTGGCCGAGCCTGGGCCGGGTGACGAGGTGGTGAGCGACAAGGGGGTAAGCGTGCTGGTTGACCGCAAGGCCTCGCTGTTCCTTATCGGCACCACGATGGATTATGAGGTGAAGGCGCTGTCGTCGGGCTTCACCTTCACCAACCCGAACGAGAAGGGTCGATGTGGGTGCGGCGAGAGCTTCCACGTCTGATCCACGCCGCCAGGGAAGGGGAACTGCCATGTGGGACTGCGCCGAACTTGCGGCATCGATGACCGTTCGCCAGCGCCGGGTGGCCGCGGGTGGCGGCACCTGGGACGTGCTGGCCGCCGAAGGTCGTGATGCCGTGGCGCGCGAGCCGATGCTGATGCGCACGGTAGAGCATGGCCTGCTGGCGCATGAGAGCTTCGCCGATGCGCTGGCCCATCGCCTGGCGCACAAGCTGGAGAATGCCGATCTGGGGGCGTCGTGCCTCGCACCGTTGCTGATGGAGGCGATGGAGGACTGCCCCGATATCGCCGCCGCCGCCGCCGAAGACCTGATGGCGATCCGCGAGCGCGACCCCGCCTGCACCGACCTGCTGACGCCGTTCCTGTATTTCAAAGGCTATCACGCCATCCAGACGCACCGGGTGGCGCATCATCTGTGGCGGCATGGCCGGCAACATGCGGCGCGCTTCCTGCAAAGCCGGATGTCGGAGGTGTTTGGGGTGGATATCCATCCCAATGCGCGGCTTGGGCGGCGTCTGATGTTCGACCATGGCACCGGAATCGTGATCGGCGAGACCGCGGTGGTGGAGGACGATGTGTCGATGCTGCACGAGGTGACGCTGGGCGGCACCGGCAAGGCGGGCGGCGAACGCCACCCGAAGGTGCGGCGCGGCGTGCTGATCGGCGCCGGGGCCAAGGTGCTGGGCAATATCGAGATCGGCGAGGGTGCGAAGGTGGGCGCCGGCAGCATCGTGCTGCACGATGTCGAGGCCTACACCACGGTGGTGGGCAACCCGGCCAAGCCGGTGGGTGCCCGCAATACGGTGATGGCGGCGTTGACGATGGACCAGATGCTCGGCGACGACTGTACCGGCTGACGGGTGATGGCCGTCGCATGCTCCAATCTTATCCGTGGTCGAGAATGACCTTCGAAGTAGGCAAGGCTGGGCTCTGCCCAGACCCGCCAGGGGCCGAGCCCCTGGACCTCATATCATTGAAATAAATGGGTTTCCAAAGGCCCTCGGCCTTTGGCGGGTCAAGGGCAGAGCCCTTGCCTTCCTTATTTTTGCGCCCTTGGGGCCGCGCCAACGAAAACCCCATCTTCTGATGGTTCCACCTGGCTGGATGTCGCGCTAACGGCTGAACACGCAAACGCTTTCCAGCCGGGCCGACCACAGGAACTGGTCGATCGGGGTTGCCGCCAGCAGGTGGAAGCCGGCCCCCCGGAGCGTGGCGGCGTCCTGAGCCAGGGCGGCGGGGTTGCAAGACACATAGATCACGCGCTTCACCGTGCTGGCGGCAATGCGGGCGATCTGGGTGGCGGCACCAGCGTGCGGCGGGTCAAGCACCACGACAGCGAAGGCGGACAACTCGGCCGCGTCGAGGGGTTGGCGGGCGAGGTCGCGGTGCTGGGCGTCGACGCGGCCGGCGAGGTTGGCACGGCGGGCGGCGTCGCGCAGGGCGGCCATTGCAGCGGGATCGCCCTCGCAGGCGGTGACGCGGGCGAAGCGGGCGAGCGCGAAGG
>JBBQOT010000614.1:0-2677 GCA_038331165.1 Acetobacterales bacterium | reverse complement strand
GTGGCGTCGCAGGCGATGGCGCCGATGGTGGTGTTGGTGCCGGGCATCAGCGCCGGCGGCAGGCTCCCCGCGAGGATGCTCTTCACGGAATCCTGCAATCCCTTGCCGTCCGCGGTACGCGCGCCGGCAATGAGGCGCCCGGTGCCGGGATCGATGATGTCGCCGACCGCATTGACCGCCACCACCGCGCCCATGGTGAACCCGCCGGCCCTGAGCGCAGCCGTGCCGATGCCGCCCTTCATCGCCCGCCCCATGCCCCACAGCTTGCCGACCGTGGCACCGGCCCCCGCACCGACGCTGCCCTGCGCGGGCGATAGCGCCGTTGCCGCCTCGCACGCCTTGTAACCGGCCGCCGCATCCGGACGAATCGCCGGGTTGCCGACGTAGAGATCGAACAGAATCGCCGCCGGCACAATCGGCACCACCCCGGCCGCGCCAACCGGAAACCCGATCTTGCGTTCCTCCAGATACCTGACCACACCGGTGGCCGCATCCAGCCCGAAAGCGCTGCCGCCGGCAAGCAGGATGGCATGCACCTTGTCCACCAGGTTGGTGGGCGCAAGCAGGTCGGTCTCACGCGTGCCCGGCGCCGAACCACGCACGTCCACCCCGGCTGTGGCGCCTTCTTCGCAGAGCAGCACGGTGCATCCGGTCGGGCGGCGCGAGTCAGTGAAATGGCCGAGCTTGATGCCCGGCACATCGGTGATGGCGCCGGGGCGCATGGAGAGTGCAGGCTGGGCCGCCGTGGAACCGGCGGCACCGAAGCCGCCGGTAGCGGCCATCTGCAGGAAGTGACGGCGTTGCATCGCGAAAACCCCGAATCTGAACCGGCGCAAAGTAGGCAGGGTACCGTGACGGCGTGCCACGGATTCAACTGCATGGGGTGGGGCAATGCCTTGGGCCGTAGTCGATCCGGCCGTATACCCGGAGTTTCCGCCTATCGCCCAGACTGCTGGAGGCCCTGCGCACCTACTGGCGCGGCGCGCGTCCCGGCGAATGGCTGTTTCCGATGCGCAACGGAGCGCAGGCGATCGATCCGAAGCAGGCGCAACACATGTACCACGCCGCCAAGCGCGATGCCGGCATCACCAAGCAGGGCGGCATCCACGCCCTGCGCCACGCCTTCGCCACCCACCTGCTCGAAGCCGGCGTCGACCTGCACACCATCCAGCGCCTGATGGATCACAGCGCCTTGTCGACCACCGCGCGCTATTTCCATCTCAAGGAGACCCTGGCGACGAGCGATTCACCGCTCGACCTTCTGCCCGGGCTCACGATGGAAACCCTTGAGCCCCCGGTGACACCGCAGGAGCGGCTACGCCGACGCATGCACCAACGGCGCATTCCCCGCCCGCCCGCCGTCAAACCCGCACCGCAGTCACCATAAGTCCGCGCCATGGCCCGGACCCCGCGGCCCGACCTGGCCGCGATCCTGCGCGCCCATGGCGAGGCGACTCTGGCAACGCACGCCCTCAATCGCACCCAGATGAAGGCCTGGCGTGCGATCACGGCCTGCCGCACCGCCGCCCTGGGTGGTCACATAACCCAGTGCGATGCCTGCGGCGACCGGCGCCACGTCTATCACTCGTGTCGCAACCGCCATTGTCCGCAATGCCAGACCCGCGCCAAAGAGGCCTGGATCGCCGCGCGCGGCCGGGAACTCCTGCCGGTGCCGTATTTCCATCTGGTGTTCACCCTGCCGCATGCCCTCAGCCCGCTGGTGGCCGCAGCGCCGCGCCGGATTTATGAGCTGCTGTTCCGGGCGGTGTCCACGACCTTGCTGGAATTCGCGGCCGACCCGCGCCACTTGGGCGGCACCCCGGCATTTACGCTGGTGCTGCACACCTGGACCCAGGAACTTGCGCGCCATCCGCATCTGCACGCGCTGGTGGCCGGTGGCGCCTTGACCCTGGCGGGTGACTGGGTCAGACCGCGCCGGGGTTTCCTGTTTTCGGTCAAAGCGTTGTCGAAGGTGTTTCGCGGCAAGTTCGTGGCGGCGCTGGGGCAGGAGTACGCGCAAGGGAGATTCGCCCCGCCACCCGGCCGGTCCAGCCTCGACGGTGCGGCGTGGCAGGCGCTGTTGACCAGTCTGTATCGGCATGACTGGGTGGTGTATGCGAAGCCGGCGCCGGGCGGGCCGGCGCAGATGCTGGACTATCTGGCGCGCTATACGCACAAGGTGGCGATCTCGAATCACCGCATCACCGGCCTCGCCGACGGCGTGGTGTCGTTCCGGGTGCGCGATGCGCGGCGCCCGAAGGCAGGGCGCATCACTTCATTGCTGGCGCCCGAGTTCATCCGGCGCTTTTTCCTGCATGTGCTACCCGCCGGCTTCAAGCGGATTCGGCACTACGGCCTGCTTGCCAGCCGTCACAAGGCCGTGAAGCTCGCCATCTGCCGCGCCTTGCTCGACGTCCCGGCGCCGCAACCGGCGGTGGTGGAATCGGTGGCGGCATTCATAGCCCGGGTGGCGCAGGCGGATATCACACGCTGTTCGAAGTGCGAGAACGGGCACCTGCGCTTTGCCGCCGCGCTGGCGCCGCTTCGGCCGGCGTATACGTCCAGACTTTCCACCGGGCCACCGGCATGAGGCGGCTTCAGACACCTGCCTTGCCGATCCGTCACACAGCGACTGCCTGTGTGTCTCGGGATCCTGTGCGTCGGCCGCGGGAACCGG
>JBBQOT010000613.1:0-2680 GCA_038331165.1 Acetobacterales bacterium | reverse complement strand
GGTGGTCGCCGAGAGCGAAGCCGACGGCCCGATCAACGCCAACGTCGCCAACTACGTCCTCACCCCGACCGCCTTCTCCTCGGTGAAGTAAACGCTGGACCTGCTTCTGGTCGCTGTCGGCGCCTGTGCGGCGGGGTTCGTGCAGGGGCTGACCGGCTTCGCCTTCGGGCTGGTCTCGCTCACCTTCTGGGTCTGGGTGGTGCCGCCGGAATCGGCCGGACCGCTGGTGGTGGCCTGCTCGCTGCTCGGCCAACTGCTGAACGGCCGCACCACCTTTCGCGGGTTTCGGGCGCGGGCGGCCTGGCCGTTCATCCTCGGCGGCGTGGCCGGCGTGCCGGTCGGCGCCTTGCTGCTGCCGCTGATCTCGCCGCCGGCGTTCAAGCTGGGGCTCGGACTGCTGCTGGCGGTGTGGTGCCCGGTGATGCTGCTGGCCGACCGCCTGCCGGCGATCCCGCGCGGCGGGCGCACCGCGGACGCGCTGGCCGGCTGGGCCGGCGGCGTGATGGGCGGCATCGCCGGCCTGTCCGGCCCGGTGCCCACCTTGTGGGTGACGCTGCGGCGCTGGGACAAGGACGCCCAGCGCAGCGTGTTCCAGGCCTATCACACCGCCATGCACGCCCTCGCGTTGACCGCCTTCGTGGTGCGCGGACTGGTTGGCGCCGAGGAACTGCGCCTGTTCGCGTTGGCCGCACCCTGCATGCTGCTGCCCATCCTGGCCGGCACGCGGCTATATGCGCGCCTGTCCGACCGCTTCTATCGGCGGATCGTACTTGGGCTGCTGGCGCTATCAGGGTTGGTACTGATCGTAAACGGCATATCGAAACCCGGCTGAAACGCACTAGGCTGCATTGTTCCGCTCGTCATATTTGGGTTGCCCATGCCGCCACCGAACCCCCCGCGTCTGGCCGTGCTGATCGATGCGGAGAACATTCCCGCCCGGCTGGCCGATCCGCTGTTCGCCGCCATCGCGGCGCGCGGCGAGCCGATCGTGCGCCGCATCTATGGCGATTTCTCCGACCCGCGCCTGGCGGGCTGGCACCGCGCCCTGGCCCGCTACGCGCTGACCGCGCAGCAGCAGTTCACCGTGGCCGCCGGCAAGAATGCCGCCGACATCGCCCTGGTGATCGACGCCATGGACCTGCTGCACGCGGGCGCCGTCGACGGTTTCTGCCTGGTGACCTCGGACGCCGACTTCACCCGCCTGGCCACCAGGATCCGCGAACAGGGGCTCGATGTCCACGGCTACGGCGGCCCGCATGCGCCCGAGAGTTTTCGCGAAGCCTGCCGCAGCTTCCTGGAGCTTGAGACAGCCCCAGCCATCCCCTCAAAACTCCCGAAAACCGACCCCGCGCCACTCCGCCAGGCCGCCACCCAACTGCTGCGCCGCGCCATCATGAAGGTGCCGGGCACCAATGGCTGGCGCCAGCTCAGCCCGCTCGGCAAGGCGTTGCGCGACATCAGCCCGAATTTCGACCCGCGCCATTACGGCCACAGCAAGCTGGTCAACCTGGTCGCCGACACCGGTGCCTTCGACCTGAACAAATCCGCCGGCAGCGTGCTCGTCCGCCCGCGCGAAACACCCAAGCCTTAGCTACTTCTTTTTCGTCTCGTCGGCCGAGGCCAGCAGCGAGACATGCGCCGAAACCACATGCCACCCGTCGGCAAACCGCACCATGATCTTGGTCTCCCGCCCCACCGCCCCGGTGTTCACCCGCTCGTACACCAAATGGGTGCAGGCGAAGTCGCGCCCGAACGCGACAATCTCCACCCGCTTCTGCAGCCGCGGCGCGTAGCGCGCCACACTGGCACGGAAGGCGCGAATGGCATCATGGCCGAAGCCGATCTCGGTGATGCCAAAGCGCACAGTGCGCGGATCGGTCCAGAAGATCTCGTCAAGCGCCGCCGTGTCGTTCGCCATCAATGCCGCCTCGTAGCGGTCGAAGGTGGTACGCACCTCGGCAATCACGGCAGGTTCATCGGTCTGCATGTCGTCTCCGGTTGAGCGTTGCTGCCCCGCAGCCTAGCTTGGCCGGCGAAACCCGCAATGCGCGCCATTCTGGCAAGATCGTGCTGCGCCACAAATGAACTGGACCGGCCCGTATCGCCCCAACCGGCCCACGCCGCGGCACCGCCACCCTGATAGGCTCCAGCGCGAAGGAGCCCCATGATGACCACCATCACCCGCCTTGTCGCCGTTGACCGCGCCCGCTGGGCCGAACTATGGACCGGCTACCTTACGTTCTACAAAACAACCCTGCCGCCCGAGACCTACGACCTCACCTGGACCAAGATCTTCGACGGCCGCATCAACGCCTTCGGCGCGCGCGACGCGGCGGGCCGGCTGATCGGCATCACCCACTACATGTACCAGGAAACCGCCTGGTCGGCCGCCCCGGTCTGCTACCTGCAAGACCTCTTTGTCGTCGAAACCCTGCGCGGCACCGGCGCCGGCCGCAAACTGATCGAAGCAGTCGCCGCCGCTGCCAAGACCTACGGCGCCGGCCGGCTATACTGGCTGACCCAGGACCACAACGACGTCGCCCGCCGGCTCTACGACCGTCTGGCCCAAAACCGCGGGTTCATCCGCTACGACTACCCGATCTGAGCCCTGGTCCGTCAGGAACAGCGGCGCATGTCAGGAAGGACGGCAAGGCCAGGGCGTCGCCCTGGACCCACCAGG
>JBBQOT010000612.1:0-2681 GCA_038331165.1 Acetobacterales bacterium | reverse complement strand
AGAATCGGCGCCCGCCGCGGTGCGGGCGATGGCGGTGGGGCAGGCGGTGGGGCCGGGGCAGGCGGGGTGACGCCCGGCAGGTCGATCTGCGTCGGCGCTCCAAAGCGAATATTGTCAACCCCGAAGCCGGCCGGTTCGTTGCCCACCAGGTGGAATTCCAGCCTGGCGATGCGCGGCGCCAGGTCGCGCGTGGCCAGGCCCATGAACTCGAACCCGGTGCCGCGGTTGATGGTGCGGCCCAGCACCTTGCCCTGGCGGTCGTAAACGGTGATGGCGACCCCGCCGGCGGCATCGAACCAGCCGCCCTGCAGCCCCACGGCCGCCAGGTCGCGGTCGAACCAGATGGCGATCGGCCCGTTCCAACGCGGCGTGCCGCCCAACTCCGGCGACTGCGAGCCCGGCACGCCGGCATTGTCCATCGTGGCCACGTTCGGCGACGACATGTCCAGCGTCAGCGGTGCCGAGGGCGCACCGGAAAGGCAGCCGGTGACCGGCGCGCCGCGCGGGCATTCCGAGGCAACGCCCATCCGCCGGCCGCGGAAATGGCCGGCGAAGCGCACGGTGGGGCTCTCGGCCCCGCCGCGATATAGCGATGGCGGATAGACCGGGTTCACCGTGCCCAGCGGCACTTCGCTGAAGGTGATGCGCCCGGCACCGGCCTTGAACTGCCGCTCGTCGACGCGCACCACGGCATCCTGCGCCATGGCAACGCCGGGGGCGACGCCGACGGCGGCAAACGCGAGCACCAGGGAAATGGCCGGAAGCAGGTGCATGCGCACGTCCCGCGTTGGTTGCGACAATTGCTTAATAATATTCCACAATTTGTCGTCCGTGAAGGCACAGCGGGCGCGCGTCCCACCGGATCGCGTTTCAGTGAACGAACACCTCAGGCAGCCAGGTCGCCGACCGCCTGCACCACGGCGTCCGGCGCCTCGTGTGGCAGGAAATGGCCGACGCGATCAAGCACGCGGCGCTCATAGCCGGCGGTGAACCGGGCGGCATCCGGGTCGGGGAAACGCGGCGCGCCCACGCCGTCGGCCGCCCCTTCCAGGTTGATCGTCGGCACGCCGATCAGCGGGCGCGCGGCCAGCGCCGCCTCGATGTCGGCCAGCGCCGGATCACCGGGGGCGGCGTTGTGCCGGTGGCGGTAGGAGTGGATCACCACCTCGACATAGTCCGGGTTGTCCCAGGCGGCGGCGGCGCGGTCCAAGGTGGCCTGGGCAAAGCGCCAGTTCGGTGACCACAGCTGCCACAGCAGCCGGCCGATGTCGCGCCGGTGGGCTGCCAGCCCCGCCCGCCCGCGTTCGGTGTGGAAATACCACTGGTACCAGAACGCCAATTCCTGCTGCGCGCTGGCCGGGCGCCCGGCACTGGCCAAATGCTGGATGTTATAACCGCCGATGCTGACCAGGCCGCGCACCCGCTCGGGCCACAGCGCCGCCACCACGCAGGCCGCCCGCCCGCCCCAGTCGTAGCCGACCAGCATCGCCGGCCCAAGCCCGAGGGCGGCCAGGAAGTCGCGCAAATCGGCCCCCAGCGCCGCCTGTTCGCCCGAGCGCGGGGTCGCGGCATCGAGGAACCTTGTGGCGCCGTATCCGCGCAGCCAGGGCACCAGCACCCGCCACCCTCGGGCGGCCAACGCCGGGGCCACCGCGGCATAGGCGTGCACGTCGTCGGGGAAACCGTGCAGCAACACCACCGGCGGGCCATCGGCCGGGCCGAACGTCTGATAAGCGACCTCCAGCGTCGGCGTGCGAACCCGCGGCACCGTGCGGTCTAGCCGGAAGCCGCCTGCTGGCGCAGCGCGTCGATCAGCGCCTGCACGCTGTTGCCGTTGCGCGCCAGGTAGGCGGAATAGTCGCTGCGCTGGGTCAGCCGCATGCTGACATCCTCGGCGATCACGTCGATCACCCGCGGCGCGCCCTCGACCTCGATCACCCAGTCGACCTTGTTGGGCGCGTTGCCCGGCCGGTTGACCACGCTGGAAACCGCGATATCGCCCTCGCGCTTGACGGCGCGGCCGAGCGTGTAGCTGACGCCCTGGTACTCGCCCACCTTCTCGCTGATGTTCTTGATCATCACGCGGCGGAACAACTGGGTGTAGTCGGCCTGCTGTTGCGCCGAGGCGCTGCGCCAGAAGCGGCCGAGGCAGAAGCGCGCCACCGCGTCGATATCCACCCGCGCCTCGACGATGCGCGACAGCGCCGCGCGCTTGGCGGGCTGCGCTTCGCTGCCATTGGCGATGGCCAGCAGGTCGCGGAGCATCTGGTCGACGAAGGCCTCGGCGCTGCCGAGGTCGGCGGCGCGGGCCGGCCCGCCCGGCAGGGGGGCGACAAAAAGGGCGGCAGCGGCGGCGAGAAGCATGCGGCGAGTGGTCATCGTCGGGGTCCCGATCAACTGGTGGCATCGGCTGGGCACGACGCGCGGGCCCGGCGACCGTGAAGCTCGCACGGCATCCAGGCAAAGGTCGGGCGCCGCATTGACCAAATCAAGGCGGCGCAAGGCAAGCCCCGTCTCGTCGACCATGCGCCGTGGCGGGCGCGCGTCAGCGCCGGCGCGCGCCCGCGGTGCCGCGGTCGTCGGCGATCGCCTCGTCGACCGCCGCCTTGCGGCTCTGCCGGGACAGGCTGCGCAGCGTGGCATAGGGGTCCAGCGCCTGCGCCTTCATGCGGTCGAGGTCA
>JBBQOT010000611.1:0-2686 GCA_038331165.1 Acetobacterales bacterium | reverse complement strand
TGCGGGGCTACACCGCAAACGCCATTGATCCAGCGCAAGGGCCCGCGGCAGAGTGGCCCCGCCAGACCGGAGTTGTCGATGAACGATGCCGAACGCCTCGCCGCCCTGCGGGCGCGCTATCCCAACGACAAGCGCGACGAGGTCCGCGACCCCGCGTTGAAGCGCGCTGCCGAGGCGGCGTTTAACAGCGCGGGCCGGCGGCCGCTGCCCTATGCCGGGGTTTCGACCTTTCTCGACGCGCCGTATCGGCCAGAGGCGCCGGACCTCGCGGATTTCGGCGGGCTGGATGTGGCGCTGATCGGGGTGCCGATGGATCTGGCGGTGACCAACCGGGCCGGCGCACGGCTGGGGCCGCGGGCGGTGCGGGCGATTGAGCGGATCGGGCCGTATCACCATGCGCTGAAGGTGACGCCGAAGGCCGAGCTGAACTTCGCCGATGTGGGCGACGTGCCGTTCCGCAGCCGCTATTCGCTGCCGGACTCCATCGCCGACATCGAGGCGTTCTACACAAGGGTGCAGGCGGCCGGGGTGAAGCCGATCTCGATTGGCGGCGACCATTCGATCAGCTACCCAATCCTGCGTGCGCTCGGGCGCGACCGGCCGGTGGGAATGGTGCATATCGACGCGCATTGCGACACCTCCGGCCCCGCCGAGGGCAGCCGGTTTCATCATGGCGGGCCGTTCCGCCAGGCGGTGCTGGATGGGGTGCTGGACCCGGCGCGCTCGATCCAGATCGGCATCCGCGGCTCGGCGGAGTTGCTGTACGAGTTCAGCTACGCATCCGGCATGACGGTGATCCATGCCGAGGAGGTCGATGCCATGGGGGTGGCGGCGGTGATTGCGCGGGCGCGCGCGGTGGTGGGCGACGGGCCGTTCTATATCACCTTTGATGTCGACGGGCTGGACCCGGCCTACACGCCGGGTACCGGCACGCCGGAGGTGGGTGGGCTGACGCCGCGCGAGGCCCAGGCCATGCTACGCGGGCTGCGCGGGCTGGATGTGATCGGCGGCGACGTAGTGGAAGTGGCGCCGCAGTACGACGCCAACACCACCACGGCGCAGATCGGCGCGATGATGGCGTTCGAGATTCTGTCGCTGATGGCGCTGGTGGGGAAATAAACGATGGACGCGTCGCTCGGCCTGCCGCTCCCCCCCTTGCCGCGTGAGGTGGTGCATCTGAGCTTCGATCCCGGGCCGTGGCGCATGGCGATGGGGCTGGTGGCGACGAGTCCCGACGAGCTGGTGGAGCTGGACGATCACTATCCCGCCGAGATGGCGGAGCGGCGGCGGTTACTGGCGGTGCGGCATGGCGATGTGTTCGCCGCATTGCCGGGCAGCGAGGCGGCGCGGCGCGAGGTGCTGGATGTAATCGCGGAGCTGCTGCCACGGCAGTTTCCGGCGTGGTTCGGCCGCGATGGCGCGAAGTTGCACAACCGGTTGACCGGGGAGGACTGGAACCTGACAAACTTGGCGCTCGATCCGCTGGAGGTGGCAGGACGGCTGGTGCAAGAGGACCTGTGCCTGCTGCGGCTGACGCCCGATGGGCCGGTGCTGGACGCCGCCGTGCTGTGTTTTCCCAGCCGCTGGAGCCTGGCCGAGAAGCTCGGGCAGCCCTTGGCGATGATTCATACGCGGGTGCCGTTCTACGCCGACCGGCTCGCCAAGCCGGTGGACCGGCTGATGCCCAATCTGCGCGACGGGAAAATGGTGGTGCGGCTGAACTGGGGCATCACCGACGACCCCGCGCTGTATGCCGAATCGCGAAAGTTCCGCCGTGAGCATAACCCCGATGTGACGACGGAAAATGCCGGGGAAAAAATCTGGCTGCGGGTGGAGCGGCAGACGCTGCGGCTGCTGCCGGCCAGCGGGGCGGTGCTGTTCGGCATTCGCACCCATCTCTACACGGTGGGGCGGCTCGCCGCCGATCCGCAGGTGGCCGCCGACCTTGCCAGCGCAGTGCGCGGCCTGCCGGCGGAGATGGCGCTGTACAAAAGCATTCCGCCATTTCGGGAGGCGCTGCTGGGCTACCTCGACATGAAGTCTGGCTGAGGGGGACCACGCCTATGCGCATTGTCGACGCACAAATCCATATCTGGTCCAGCGGCACGCCCAGCCGTGACCATCGGCCGGTGCCGGTGGTGACGGCCGCGGAGATGCTGGCTGGCATGGACGAAGCCGGGGTGGTGGCGGCGATCATTCATCCGCCGGGCTGGGACCCGGATGCCGATGCCGTGGCCGATGCGGCGGTGCGGGCGCATCGCGACCGCTTTGCCATCCTGGGCAGCTTCGCGCCGGACAAACCCGAAAACCGCGGTCTGGTGCCGGGCTGGCTGGCGCGGCCCGGTATGCTGGGGCTGCGCTGGGCACCGCTGCACCCGCACGCCCGCGCGCTGTTCGAATCGGGCGCTATGGACTGGATCTGGCCGCAGGCGGAGCGCGCCGGCGTGCCGGTGGCGCTGCTGGCCGGGCCGGTGCTGGGAAAGTTCCGCGCCATCGCCGAGCAGCATCCGGGGCTGAAGCTGATCATCGACCATTGCGGGTTGCTGCGACTGATGCAGGACGAGGCGGCACTGGTGCACCTGGACGAATTGCTGGCACTGGCGCGGCTGCCGAACGTGGCGATCAAGGCCACCGGGGCGCCGGGCTATTCCACCCAGCCCTATCCGTATCGCAACCTGCATGATCC
>JBBQOT010000610.1:0-2688 GCA_038331165.1 Acetobacterales bacterium | reverse complement strand
ATCAGCACAAGGCCCGCCCGTTCGGCCGCCGCGATGCAGGCGCGTGCCCGTGATGCATCCAGGTCCACCGGCTTCTCGCAGAATACCGCGCGACCGGCGGCGACGGCGCGCTCGATGAAACCCGCATGGGTCGGCGTGAGCGAGGCGATGAGCACCGCATCGGCCGTGAATGCCTCGTCCAGCTCGATCACCCGGCTGGCGCACGAAGCGGCCAATGCGCCCGCCGCCGCGGCGTCGGGGTCGGCGATGCCCACCAGCCGCGCCCCGGCATGGGCAGCCACGTTGCGCGCATGGATGCGCCCGATCCGCCCTGCCCCGATCACCGCGATGTCGAGCATGCTCGCCCCCTTGCCTCGTCGCCGCGATTGTCTCCCGCGCGGCCGCGATGGACAATGGCGCGAATGCGGAGGAACCCATGACCCACCAAGGCGATACGATCCGGCTGACCTGCGCCCAGGCCGTGGTGCGCTTCCTCGTCGCCCAGCACGGCATCGTCGATGGCGTGCGAGTGCCGCTGTTCGCCGGAATCTGGGCGATCTTCGGCCACGGCAATGTCGCCGCCATGGGCGAGGCGCTGCACGCGGCCGGCGATGCCCTGCCGACCTATCGCGCCCATAACGAACAGGCCATGGCGCTGGCTGCCATCGCCTATGCCAAGGCAATGCGCCGGCGTCGCATGATGGCGGTCACCTCCTCCATCGGCCCCGGCGCCACCAACATGGTCACCGCCGCCGCTGTCGCACATGTCAACCGCCTGCCGGTGCTGCTGCTGCCGGGCGACGTGTTCGCCGGCCGCCGCCCCGACCCGGTGTTGCAACAGGTCGAGGATTTCGAGGATGCGACCGTCTCGGCCAACGACTGCTTCCGCCCGGTGTCGCGTTTCTTCGATCGCATCGCCCGCCCGGAGCAGATCCTCACCGCCCTGCCCCGCGCCTTGGCGGTGCTGACCGACCCCGCCCAATGCGGCCCGGTGACCCTGGCTCTATGCCAGGACACGCAAGCAGAAGCCTTCGACTACCCCGCCTCGTTCTTCGTCCCCCGGTTGTGGCGCATCCGCCGCCCGCCGCCGGATGCCGCCGAACTGTCCGAAGCCGTCGCCCTGCTGCGCGCCGCCAAGGCCCCGCTGATCATCGCCGGCGGCGGCGTGCACTATGCCGGCGCCAGCGCCACCCTGGCCCGTTTCGCCACCGATCACGCCATCCCGGTCAGCGAAACCCAGGCCGGCAAAAGCGCCCTGCCGCACGACCATCCGATGAACCTCGGCGCCATCGGCGTCTCCGGCACCAGTGCCGCCAACGCCGCCGCGGAACAGGCCGACCTGATCTTGGCCGTCGGCACCCGCCTGGGTGATTTTGCCACCGGCTCATGGGCGCTCTATCGCAACCCCAACCGGAAGATCATCGCGCTGAACGTGCAAGCCTTCGACGCCGCCAAGCGCCTGGCCGCGCCGCTGGTGGCCGATGCCGATCTTGGCCTCCAGGCGCTGTCCATCGCACTGGCCACCCACCGCGCCCCCGCCGCTTGGCTGGCGCGCTGCCAGGCCGGTATGGGCCCCTGGCGCGATGCCGCCGCCCGCGCCACCGCCGCCACCAACACCGCCCTGCCAACCGACGCCCAGGTGCTCGGCGCCGTCCGCCGCGCCCTGCCCGACAGCGCCGTGGTGGTCGCCGCCGCCGGCGGTCTGCCCGGCGAACTGCACAAGCTGTGGAATGCCACCACGCCGGGCACCTATCACCTGGAATACGGCTATTCCTGCATGGGCTACGAAATCGCCGGCGCACTCGGCGTGAAGATGGCCCTGCCCGAAACCGATGTCGTGGTGCTGCTGGGCGACGGCTCGTGGCTGATGATGAATTCTGAAATTGCCACCTCGGTGATGCTCGGCCACAAGCTGATCGTGGTGCTGCTGGACAATGGCGGCTTCGGCTGCATCGACCGCCTCCAGCGCGGCAGCGGCGGTGCCGCGTTCAACAACCTGCTGGTCACCGCGCGGCACACCGCCCTGCCGGCCTTCGACTTCGCCGCCCAAGCCATCGGCCTCGGCGCCCTCGCCCACACCGTCACCGGCACCGCGGCGCTGGAAGCCGCCATCGCCACCGCCCGTGCCGCCGACCGCACCACGGTGATCGTCCTCAAAACCGACCCGGCCGGCAGCACCGACGCCGGCGGCCACTGGTGGGATGTCGGCGTGCCCGAAGTCTCCACCCGTGCCGAAGTGCGTGCCGCCCGCGCGGCCTCGGATGTGGCACGCGCGGCGCAGCGGTTGGGCGATTGATCGGGTAAGACCATTCGGCGGAAAGACAAGCACTTGGAGAGGGAAGGCCAGGGCTTTGCCATCGCGGCGCGAAGCCGCGCTACGGGGACCCACCAGGGGACGAGCCCCTGGACCTCATAGATTTAACGGCATAACGCGGTATCGCCGCATTCAATGGCGAATGTCGCATCGCGCAGCAGATGCGCCAGGCCCACCTGCCACAGGACGCCATGGCCGCGCTGGCTGCCCAGCATGTCGAATACCCAAACCTCGGGTCTGAGTCGGTCATGACGTCGACGCTTAGGGCCTGAGGCGGAATAAGCAAGGCGGGGGCTTCGCCCCTCGACCCGAGCAAGGGGCGTCGCCCGGGGAAACCCGGACTTGAGTGTTTTTTTGGGGATGGGGCCGGCGGGGTGGTGGAAAAACCGAGATTG
>JBBQOT010000609.1:0-2688 GCA_038331165.1 Acetobacterales bacterium | reverse complement strand
GGCGCGCACGGTGCGGGCGGCGAAGGCGCTGACCAGGACGCCCTTTTCGCGCGCGCGGGCGACGATGGTGGCGGCGTCGGGCGCACCCCCTCGCGGTCCATTGGCGGCGGTGCGGAAGATGACGATGTTGCTGTGGACCGTCGAAAGGTCGAGCAGCACGCCGGGGGCCTGGGCGATGCGGGTTGCCATCAGGCGGGCGTTGGCGTGGTCGTCCGGCAGACGGGCGAGGTTGTGGTCCAGTGCGTAGAGGCCGGCCGCGGCGATGATGCCGGACTGGCGCATGGCGCCGCCGAACATGCGGCGCTGGCGGATGGCCTGTTGGATCAACTCCTTGGACCCGGCGAGGAGGGAGCCGACGGGGCAGCCGAGGCCCTTGGACAGCGCGACGCCGACGAGGTCGAAGGGGGCGGCGAGTTCGGCCAACGAGCGGCCGGTGGCGGCGGTGGCGTTGAAGAGACGGGCGCCATCGAGATAGCTGCGCATGCCGAGCGCGCGGGCGACGTCGCAGATGGCGGAGACCTCGGCCTGGTCCCAGACCAGGCCGCCGCCGCGGTTGTGGGTGTTCTCGATCACCACGAGGGTGCTGGGCGGCTGCACGACGTGGCCGGGGGCGCGAAAGGCGGCTTTCAGCGCGGAGGCGTTGAACAGGCCGCCCTGCCCGACCAGGGTGAACTGGACGCCGGCATTGGCCGCGGCGGCGCCGGATTCGTGCCATTCGATGTGCGACTCGTGGCCGAGGATGACATCGTCGCCGGGGCGGGTGAGCAGCTTGAGGGCGATCTGGTTGGCCATTGTGCCAGAAGCGACGAACAGGGCGGCTTCCTTGCCCAGCAGGGTGGCGATCTTTTCCTGCAGCGCGTTGGTGCTGGGGCACTCGCCGTACTGGTCGTCGCCGACCGGGGCGGTGGCCATGGCCTGGCGCATGGCCGGGCTGGGGCGGGTGACGGTGTCGGAGCGCAGGTCGATGATGTCCATGGCGGGAGACTGGCATGCGGCGTTTGGCGAGGCCAGGGTGGGGGCGGATTGCGCCGGACTGATGTTGCGGCTGAAATGGGCGAGATGGGGGTGCACCATGTCTGATGAGCTGTTTCGACTCTCGGCCACCGCGGCGGTGGCGCGGCTGCGGGCGGGGGAGATTACCCCGCTCGAACTGATCGATGCCGCCGCGGCGCGGATCGCGGCGGTCGATGGCGCGGTGAACGCGCTGCCGACGCTGTGCCTGGAACGCGGGCGGGCGCATGCGCGCGCTCTGATGGCCGGCCAGCGGCGCGAGGCCGAGGGCGAGCCGGGCTGGCTGGCCGGGCTGCCGGTGGCGATCAAGGACCTCGCCGATGTCGCCGGGGTGCGCACCACCTATGGCTCGCCGATCTTTCGGGATCACGTGCCCAACCGCTCGCATCCGCTGGTCGAGCGGATCGAGCGCCGCGGCGGCATCGTCATCGCCAAGTCGAACACGCCGGAGTTCGGCGCGGGCGGCAACACCTTCAACGAGGTGTTCGGGCGCACCCGCAATCCGTGGAACACCGCGCTGACCTGCGGCGGCTCGACCGGTGGCGGGGCGGTTGCGCTGGCCACCGGCATGGCGTGGCTGGCGCATGGCTCGGACCATGGCGGGTCGCTGCGCGGGCCGGCGACGCTGTGTTCGGTGGTGGGAATGCGGCCCTCGCCCGGTCGGGTAACGCGCGGCACCAGCAACAATCTTTGGTCGCCGCTGTCGGTGCAGGGGCCGATGGCGCGCAATGTCGCCGACCTCGCACTGTTCCTCGACACCATGGCCGGCCAGTGCCCGCACGACCCGATGACCTTCGATGCGCCGGCGGAGAGCTTTGCCGCCGCGGTGGCGCGGGCAAAGGGCCCACTGCGTGTCGCCTTCACCGCCAACTATGGCGGGCGCGTGCCGGTGGACGGCGAGACGCGCGACATCTGCACCCAGGCGGTGCGGAAATTCGAAGCCGCCGGCTGCGTGATCGGCGAGGCGTTTCCCGATATCGGGCCGGCCGAGGAGGTGTTCCTGGCGTTGCGCTCGCAGCATTTCGTGGTGGATCGCGAAGTGCAGTTGCAGACGCATCGCGGGCAGATCAAGCCGGATATCATCTGGAACACCGAGCAGGGCCTGGCCGGCTCGCCCAGCCGGATCGCCTGGGCCGATCGCGAGCGCGCGGCGCTGTTCCGGCGCTTCGCGGCCTTCTTCCAGGACTGGGACGTGCTGGTAACCCCCGGCGCGCCCAGCCCGGCCTGGGACGTGATGCTGCGCGCGCGCGACGTGATCGACGGCCAGAAGCTGACCAACTACATCTCCGGCAGCCTGCTCACCTCGGCGATCACGCTCACCTCCTGCCCCGCCGTATCGGTGCCGTGCGGGTTCGACCGCTTCGGCCGGCCGGTCGGCCTGCAGATCGTGGCGCCGGCGCGCCAGGAGGCCCGTGCCCTGGCGGCAGCGGCGCTGTTCGAACAGGTGGCGGGGCTGGACCGGCTGGTGCCGATCGACCCGCGCCCCGGGACAGTGCCGGTGGAGCCATGAGCGGGATGCGGCATCGCCTGGCCGCGCTGTATCGCGAACTCGGCGCGCGCGGCCTGAACCAGGGCTCGTCGGGCAATGTCAGCGCCCGCACCAAGCACGGCATGATCATCACCCCCACCGGCGCCACCGCCGAGATGGTGGCGCCCAAAAGCCTGGTGCCGATGGAC
>JBBQOT010000608.1:0-2688 GCA_038331165.1 Acetobacterales bacterium | reverse complement strand
GGGCCAGCGCCACCACGGTCACCCGCGGCAGCAGCACGGCGCGGCGCACGATCTCGCCGGTGTCGGCAAGCTGCGGGATCAGGCGGGGGGAGACGAAGCTGCCCACCTCGATCTGCGGCAGCCCGGCTGAGGCCATGGCGGCGATCCAGCGCGTCTTGATGGCGGTAGGCATGCGGCCCTTGGCGATCTGCAGCCCGTCGCGCGGGCCGACGTCGCAAATCGTGACGTGTTCTGCCATGGCACAATCCTTCGAAGCGGCTCCTCGCTGGAGCCATATCAGGGTGGCCCGGGCCGCGGTTCTTCGCAAGAACGCGGGATCGCCGCCGCGCCCCTTGGCGTTTGCCCCCGCCGCCGTACATTGTGTAGCCAAACGACCCGCCACCCGGAGAGAGAACGACCATGACCCAGTTTGGCGTTGCCCAGCCCGTCCGCCGCGTCGAGGACCCGCGCCTGCTGAAGGGTGGCGGCAGCTACACCGACGACGTCACCCCCGCCGGCACGCTGTACGGCGTGGTGCTGCGCAGCCCGCATGCCGCGGCCACCATCCTCTCCATCGACACCGACGCCGCGAAGGCCACCCCCGGCGTGCGCGGCGTGTTCACCAGCGCCGACCTCGCGGCCGACGGCATCGGCGGCCTGCCTTGTCTGGTCAGCCTGAAGAATATCGACGGCTCGAAGCAGGTTTCGCCGGCCCGCCCGGTGCTGGCCGAGGGTGCCGTGCATCACGTCGGCACGCCGGTCGCCTTCATCGTGGCCGACAGCGTGCAGCAGGCGCGCGACGCCGCCGAGGCGATCGCCGTCGACTACGACATCCTGCCCTCGATCACCGATCTGGCCGCCGCACTGGACAAGGATGCGCCGCTGGTGTGGCCGGAGGCCGGCAGCAACATGTGCTTCGACTGGGAGATCGGCGACAAGGCAGCCACCGAGGCCGAGTTCGCCCGCGCCGCGCACGTGACGCGGCTGACGGTGGTGAACAACCGCATCATCGTCTCCTCCATGGAGGCGCGCGCGGCCCTGGCCGAGTACGACACCGCCACCGACCGCTGGACGCTGCATGCCAACACCCAGGGCGGCTGGTTGGTGAAGGGGCTGATCGCCGGCGTGTTCGGCGTGGAGGCGGACCGGTTCCGCGTGATCACGCCCGATGTCGGCGGCGGCTTCGGCATGAAGCTGTTCCTGTACCCCGAGCACGTGCTGACCTGCTACGCCGCGCGCAAGCTGGGCGCGCCGGTGAAATGGGCGTCGGAGCGTTCGGAGGCTTTCGTTTCCGACACGCATGGGCGCGACAACATCACGCTGGGCGAGATCGCCACCGCCGCGGCCGGCAAGGTTCTGGCGCTGCGCACGCGCAACGTCGCCAACATGGGCGGCTACCTGTCCAACTTCGCGCCCTACATCCCCACGCTCGCCGGCACCGGCGTGCTGGCCAGCGTCTATGGCTTCAAGGCGGTGTATGCCAACGTGATCGGCGTGTTCACCCATACCGTGCCGATCGATGCCTATCGCGGCGCCGGGCGGCCGGAGGCCAACTACCTGGTCGAGCGGCTGATGGACGCCGCAGCGCGGGAGCTGAAGATCGACCGCGTCGAGTTCCGCCGCCGCAACATGGTCGGCCCCGAGGCGATGCCGTACAGCACGCCGGTCGGCAAGACCTACGACAGCGGCGACTTCAAGCTGGTGCTCGACCACGGCCTGAAAACCATGGATTGGGCCGGCTTCGAAACCCGCCGCGCGGCCAGTGCGGCGAAGGGTCGCCGCCGCGGCATCGGCATGGCGTACTACCTGGAGGCGACCGGCGGCGATGCCACCGAGCGCGCCGAGATCCGCTTCGCCGATGACGGGTTCGTCGACGTGTTCGTCGGCACCCAGTCCACCGGCCAGGGCCACGAGACCGCCTATGTGCAGTTGACCGTGGACCAGCTGGGCGTGCCCGGCGAGAAGGTGCGCATCGTGCAGGGCGACACCGACATCATCCCGGTCGGCGGCGGCACCGGCGGCGCGCGCTCGCTCTATTCGGAGGGGCAGGCGATCCTCAAGACCGCCACCACGGTGATCGAGAAGGGCCGCCGCGCGGCCAGCGAGGCGCTGGAGGCGGCACTGCTAGACATCCAGTTCGAACAAGGCCGCTTCTCCGTCGTCGGCACCGACCGCGGCATCGACATCATCGCCCTGGCCACCACCCAGCGCGCAAAGACAGCGAAGGGCGAGGATGTCACCACGCTGGATGCCGCCGAGATCGCGGCGATCGACCACCACACCTTCCCCAACGGCTGCCACATCGCCGAGGTGGAGATCGACCCCGAGACCGGCATGATCGAGATCCTGCGCTACTCGGTCACCGACGACGTGGGCAAGGCGGTGAACCCGATGATTGTGCGCGGCCAGGTGCATGGCGGCGTCGCCCAGGGCTTCGGCCAAGCCGTGCTCGAACGCACCGCCTATGACGACGATTCGGGCCAGCTTCTGTCCGGCAGCTTCATGGACTATTGCCTGCCGCGCGCCAGCGACCTGCCGGATATCGAGGTGGAACTGGTCGAGGTGCCCTGCGGCACCAACCCGCTGGGCGTGAAGGGCGCGGGCGAGGCCGGCGCGGTCGGTTCGCCGCCGGCGGTGATCAACGCCATCATCGACGCGCTGGCGCCAATCGGGATCACCCATATCGACATGCCGGCGACGGCGGAGAAG
>JBBQOT010000607.1:0-2690 GCA_038331165.1 Acetobacterales bacterium | reverse complement strand
CCGGCCAGCCTGTCGCTGACCATCCTGGGCACGGTCGCCCCCGGCAGCGCGCTGCGCCGCACCGGCGCGCGGCCGGGCGACGGGGTATGGGTGACCGGCACCATCGGCGATGGCGCCCTCGGCCTGCTGGCGGCCACGGGGCGATTGTCCGACCCGGACGGTTTCCTCGCGCGCCGCTACCGCCTGCCGGAGCCGCGCGTGGCGCTGGGACAGCGTCTCGCCGGCATCGCGGCCGCGGCGATGGATGTGTCCGACGGGTTGGTGCAGGACCTCGGCCATCTCTGCCGCGGCGGAGGGCTTGCGGCCGAGATCGAGGCGGCGCGCGTGCCGCTGTCGGCGGCCGCGCGCGCAGCGGTGGCCGCCGAGCCCGCGCTGCTGGCGCGCTGCCTGTCCGGCGGCGACGACTACGAATTGCTGCTGGCGGTGCCCGATGCGCGGGCGGAGGCGCTGTGCGTCGAGGCAGCGTCCTGCGGCGTGCAGGTGACGCGAATCGGCGCCTTTACGACCGGCGCGCCGACGGTGAGCGTGCGCGGCCCGGACGGTGCCCCGATGGCGCTGGCGGCCGGTGGCTGGAGCCACTTCGCCTGAAGTGACGTCAGTAGTTGCTGCGCGGCGCCGTCGTACTGCCCAGCGCACCGCCGGGGTTGAAGCGGCCGACATTGCCCAGCAACTGCTGCAGGAAGCTGGACTCGTTGCCCGGCGTCGCAGTCACGCGCGTGACCAGTTCCACCGGCACGGCGTCGTCCAGCCCCTTCTTGTCGATCTGGCGCAGCACGCCGCGCTGGTCGAACACCAGGGCGACGGTCTGTTGGTCGTGCACTGCGTTGGTCGCGGCGATCACCGGCTTGGTCAGTTCGGAAATATACAGCCAGGTGTTGTCGTCGAAGGTCGCGCGTGCGGTCGGCGAGCCCAGCAGCGCCAGCGCGTCGCCGCGCGTTGAGGTGCCGGGCACCAGCTGGGCCAGCTGGTCGGCATCCACCCGGTTGCCGCGCGCCTGAATGGGATGGCTGAGAAAGCCCGAGGTATCGAAGCTGCACCCGCCGAGCGGCAGGCCGACCACCAGCAACAGGGCGAGCAGGGCGCCGGCGGGGGCATGGGCGCGAGAGGGCGGCATTTTTGGCAGCGGACTTGGCAGCACGGGGCGGTCCTTGGTCTGGTTTGGGGTCTGGTTTGGGGTCTGGTTTGGAGTCTGGTTTGGGG
The DNA here is from genome assembly GCA_038331165.1 of Acetobacterales bacterium. Lineage (GTDB taxonomy): Bacteria > Pseudomonadota > Alphaproteobacteria > Acetobacterales > Acetobacteraceae > CAMDGX01. Next base: position 1,490 of record JBBQOT010000607.1, on the reverse strand, counting down.
TCAATTTGGGCCGGGTGCTGCGGGACAGACAGGTTGGCGCGCCGCGTCGCCGTGCTAGCATGATCGTCGCGCGCGCGCCATCGCGGCCGCGGATTGCATATGCAAGGGAGCGGGGAGTGCTGGGGTTTCTACGACGGCGCCGCCAGGAGCGGAAGGGCTATGAGCTGTACGGTGCGGCGGTGGCCGCGGCGCGGCAGCCATGGTTCTACCGCGAGCTCGGTGTGCCCGACACGCTCGATGGTCGGTTCGACCTGGTCGGCCTGCACGCCTTCCTGGTGATCCGCCGGCTCGCCGCCCTGCCTCCGCCCGGACCCGACCTGGCCCAGGCGGTGTTCGATGCAATGTTCTCAGACATGGACACCAACCTGCGCGAGATGGGGGTCAGCGACCTCGCCGTGGGCAAGCGTGTGAAGACGATGTGGGAGGCGTTCCACGGCCGCGCCGCGGCGTATGAGTCGGCGCTGGCGGCGGACGATGCGGCGCTGGCGACAGCACTGCTGCGCAACGTCTGGCGTGGCGGCGAACCCGTCGGCGATGCACCGCAGCGCCTGGCCCGCTTGGTTCGCCGCCAGGCCGCCGCACTTGCCGCCATGCCGGCCGAGGCGCTGCTGGCCGGCTGCCTGTCCTTCCCCGCCGCCGAGGAGGTGCCCGCATGACCAAGCCCGACTCGTCCGCCCTGGAACTGTCCCGCCCGCTGGCGGTGACGCAGCTTGGCGCCGCCGGGACTGAGCAGGAGGTATTGGCCACCGCCGAGGAATGCGCCGCCATCGCCGCGCGCCTGCATATTCCGGCCGTCGGCGCGCTGTCGTGCCGCTTCCACCTCGGCCCTCTCCGGGGCGGGACGGTGGTCGCGCAGGGCAGGCTTTCGGCCCGTGTCACCCGCGACTGCGTGGTCACAATGGAGCCGTTCGAGGCCGATCTGCGCGAGGATTTCCGCATCCGCTTCGTGCCCGCAGAACGGTTGGCCGACGACGAAGACCTGCTCGATCTCGAAGCCGACGACGAAGTTCCCTACCATGGCGTGCATCTCGACCTGGGCGAGGCCGCGGTGGAACAGCTTGCCCTGGCGCTGGACCCCTATCCGCGGATGCCAGGCGCCGAACTTCCGGCGCCCCCGGCCGAGGACGACGGCGCTCCTGCGTCGCCGTTCGCCGCGCTGGCGCGCCGGGCGCGGCAAGCCTAGGATGCGAGCCATGTCGCGTGGCGACTTGCGGGGGGCTGACGCCTCTGCTAGTTGGCGCGCCTTGCGTTATTGCCCTTATGTGAACGCATCCGCCGGATCGACGACTTGGCCGTGCCCGACCCTGTCCCAGCCGACCGGGGCGAGTTCGTTCGCTTCGCCGGTTCGGGTCGATCGGATCGTCACGCTGACCGGAGCTGCGTTGTACCATGGCCGTACCCAAGAAGAAGTCCTCTCCCTCGCGCATGGGCATGCGCCGCAGCCATCATGCGCTGGTCGCCTCGGCACATGCCGAATGCGCCAATTGTGG
>JBBQOT010000606.1:0-2691 GCA_038331165.1 Acetobacterales bacterium | reverse complement strand
GCCGCCGAACAGGCGGATGGTGAACAATCCAGCGAGGGTGAAGACGTCGACCAGCGGCAGGCGCTTCAGCCATAGCGAATAGGCCAGCGACGTGCAGGCATAGACCGCGACCACGCCCAGGATACCAGCCCACGCGCCCAGTGCGGCCGCCAGCGCCAGCAGCAATAGCGCCAGCACCATGCCCGCGGCGGCCGGGGCGTCGCCGGCGGCGAACGGGCGGCGGCGTTTCTTCGGATGGGCCCGGTCGGCGGCGAGGTCGAGCAGGTCGTTGATCAGGTAGATGCCCGAGGCCGCCGCGCCGAAGGCGGCAAACGCCAGGAAGCCGCCGGCCCAGCTCGGCCAGTGGCCCAGCGCGTTGGCGGTCAGGATCGGCACGAAAACCAGCAGGTTCTTTACCCATTGGTGCGGCCGCATGGCCCGCAGCAGCGTCGGCAGCAGCTTCGGCCTGGTCGCTATGCGGTGCTCAATCGGCACCCCGACGCGCGCCGCCACGCCGGGCGCGACATCGACCAGCACCGCCGCCCCGGCCTCGGCCCATACCGCGAGGTCGGCGCGCGAGTCGCCGGCATAGGCGAAGCCGCCGCGGCCGAAGCGGTCCACCAACGCCTGTGCCTTGGCCCGGCCCTTGAGGTTGCGCGTGGCGGTGGAGGCGATCACCTCGTCGAACAGGCCGAGATGGGCGGCAACCGCTTGGGCCACCGCCTCGTTCGCGGCGGTCGCCAGCACGATGCGCCGACCGGCCGCGCGCTGTTCGCCGAGATAGTCCAGCAGCGCCTGGTTGTACGGCAGCAGCGCCGGGTCGGGCGGCGCCAGAGCGGCGACCCGCGCCTTCAGCGCCGCCCGCCCGCTGCCCGGAATAGCCCCGGCAAATGCGCCCATCAGCGCGCCGAGGCGCAGCCCGCCGACCAATGCGAGCAACCCCTCCACCAGCGTGTCGGTGCGCACCAGCGTCTCGTCGAGGTCGACGCACAGCGGCAGGGTGACGGCGGGCGCGTTCACCGGGGCTACTCCGTGCACGGGGCGGTGCAGGTGATGTTGACTTCGTCGAACCCGGTGGCCAGGGCGTGGGCGCGGTCAAAGGTGACGGCGCCAACCAGCACCACCAGCAGCAGCACGACGCCGAGATAGGCGCGCGCGACGGCACTGCCCGGTCGCAGCATCGGCGCCAGCCCGGTCCCCAGGGCGAAGACCAGAAAATAGGTGTGGGCAGCATAGAGATAGACACTGCCGCGAAACTGGAAGTCGAGATGAAAGGCGATGTTGAGCACCAGCGTCGCCGTCAGGCCCAGCGCCAGAAACCGCGTGGACCGATGGACGAAGGCGGCAATCGCGCCGGCCAGCCAGAACACCTGCCACAGGCCAAAGGCCAGCGCCGCCAGCGGGTCGAACAGCGGCGCGCGGAAATCCAGCATGGTGATGCCGTCGGGCAGTGCCACCGCGACGAAGCGCGGCGAGACCACGCCATAGCCGACCAGGCGCAGCAGCACGTCGGCCAGCCCCACGCGCTCGCCCTTGGTGCGCTGCCAGTAGACTTCCTTGGCCACCGCCACGGGGTCGGCGAGGAAGTTCCACAGCACGTCGGCCCAGACCAGCGCGGTCAGCACCGCGCAGATCGCGGCCACCGCCAGACCATAGCGCAGCATCGGCAGCACCGCCCCGCGCAGGCCGCGATGGCGCCACCACGCCAGCGCCTCGGCCAGCACCGGCTGCATCAGGTTGGTGGTGGTCACGCCATAGCCGAAGGCAGCGAGCGCAAAACGCAGCATCCGGCCGTGGCGCAGATCGGCCAACCGCCAGACCGCCAGCAGCCACACGGCTGCGATGCCGAAGGCGGCGGGCCCATAGGCTTCGGGGATCATCGCGGTGAAGACCTGGCAGCCGGACACCGCGAACAGCACGGCCAGGGCCGCCGCCAGCCCGCCCGCCACGGCAAGGCTGCGCAGGAACAGGAACACCACGCCAACCGTCGCCGCGCCGAACCCGGCCATCACCAGCGCCGCCGCCGCCTTGGGGGCGATGCCAACGGCCAGCAGCGGCCAGGCCAGCGGGCGCAGAAGCAGGGTCAGCGGATGCTTGACGTTGCCGCGATCGTACTCCGCGTGTGCCAGCAATGCGACATAGCGCGGCGGGTCGAAATCGAAGGCGAGGTTGTAGAACTCGCTGTACCGCCCCTGGGCGAGCCGCAGTCCGAAGCCGGCGTAGACCGCCAGCGCCGCCAGGGCGAGCCCAGCCGCCAGCGCAACATCGGCGCGGTTGATGGCGGGTCCGGCGTTGTCGCGCACATGCGCAGTGGCGAATTGCGGCAAGGCCGGCGTCTCCATGCTCCGACACGTCGTCATTGCCGTCCGGTGCCCGTTGCTGTCAACCGGTGCCCCCGCGCCGTGGCGCGGCCTGCGCTGGTCCACCGCGCCGCAGCATGCGCTTGTCGGCCACCGCTCCGCACGGCATGGTGGGGTGTCACAAGAATCCAGGGAGTTCACTCATGCCGCTACGCCGCACTCTCGCGGCGGCCGCACTCGTGCTGGCCGCCAGCCTCGCCGCCGCCCCCGGGTCGCTGGCGCAGTCGGGCCTGCCGCCGCTGCGCACCGGGGTTGACGGCACCTTCGCGCCGCACGCCATGGCCAAGCTGGGTGGCGGCATCGAGGGTTTCCAGATCGACCTGTTCACCGAGGCGGCACGGCGCATGAAGCG
>JBBQOT010000605.1:0-2698 GCA_038331165.1 Acetobacterales bacterium | reverse complement strand
CAACATCTCATCGCCCGGCTGGGCCAAGCATGCCTGGTCGTGCTTTTTCGCGCCCTGGATGGCATCGGCCTGTGTGTTCATCGCCAACCAGCCGCGCTTCAACGCCGGCGCGCTGCTGGAATCGCTTGTCGAACACAAGGTCACCTCACTCTGTGCCCCGCCCACGGTGTGGCGCATGTTCATCCAGGAGGACCTGAAATCCTACCCGGTCGCGCTGCGCGAAGTGTGCGGCGCCGGCGAGCCGCTCAACCCCGAAGTGATCGACCAGGTGCGCGCCGCCTGGGGCCTGACCATCCGCGACGGCTACGGCCAAACGGAAACCACGTTGCAGGCCGCCAACCCGCCGGGCCAACCGGTAAAACCCGGCTCGATGGGCCGCGCCATGCCCGGCTATCAGCTGGTGCTGCTCGACGCCGACGCCAAGCCATCCGATGAGGGCGAGATCAGCATTCCGCTCGCCCAGCGCCCCGCCGGCCTGATGCGCGGCTACCAGCTGGACGATGGCAGCATCGAGGCGATCACCGGCGACTACTACCGCACCGGCGATGTCGCCAGCCGCGATGCCGATGGCTACTTCACCTATGTCGGCCGCGCCGATGACGTGTTCAAGGCGAGCGACTATCGCATCTCGCCGTTCGAACTGGAGAGCGTGCTGATCGAGCATCCCGCCGTGGCCGAAGCAGCCGTAGTGCCCGCCCCCGACCCTATCCGCCTGGCGGTGCCCAAGGCCTACATCACCCTGGCCGGCGGTGCGAACGGATCGCCCGAGATCGCATTGTCGATCTTCCGCCATCTGCGCGACCGGCTGGCACCATACAAGCGCATCCGCCGGCTGGAATTCTCAGACCTGCCCAAGACCATCTCCGGAAAAATCCGCCGGGTGGAACTGCGCCAATCCGAAAACGCCCGCACCGGGCGCGCCCCCGACGAGTACCGCGAGGACGACTTCCCCGAGCTGAAGGGCTGACGCCATGGCCGCCAACACTGCCTACGGCCTCGATTTCGACCTGGGCGAAGAAATCGACATGCTGCGCGACAGCGTGCGCCGCTTCGCCGCGGCCGAGATCGCACCGCGCGCCGCCGAGATCGACCGCAGCAACGAATTTCCGGCCGATCTGTGGCAGAAGATGGGCAGCCTCGGCCTGCTCGGCCTGACGGTGGAGGAGGCGTTCGGCGGCGCCGGCATGGGCTACGTCGCCCACACCGTGGCGATGGAGGAAATCAGTCGCGCTTCGGCCTCGGTGGGGCTTTCCTATGGCGCGCACAGCAACCTTTGCGTGAACCAGATCCGCCGCAACGGCACCGAGGCGCAGAAACACCGCTACCTGCCCAAGCTGATCAGCGGCGATCACATCGGCGCGCTGGCAATGAGCGAGCCCAGCGCCGGCTCCGACGTCGTCTCGATGCGGCTCAGGGCCGAGCGGCGCGGCGACACCTATGTGCTGAACGGGACAAAGTTCTGGATCACCAACGGCCCCGACGCCGACGTGCTGGTGGTCTATGCCAAGACCAACCCCGATGCACAGCAACGCGGCATCACCGCCTTCCTCATCGAGCGCGGCATGAAGGGCTTCTCCCGCGGGAAAAAACTCGACAAGCTCGGCATGCGCGGTTCCAACACCGGCGAGCTGGTGTTCGAGGATGTCGAAGTCCCCGCCGAACACATTCTCGGCCGCCTCGATGGCGGGGTGGGCGTGCTGATGAGCGGGCTGGACTACGAGCGCGTGGTGCTCTCGGGCGGGCCACTCGGCGTCATGCAGGCGTGCATGGACGTGGTGCTGCCCTACATCCACGACCGCCACCAGTTCGGCCAGGCGATCGGCGAGTTCCAGCTGATGCAGGGCAAGATCGCCGACATGTACACGGTGATGAATGCCGCGCGGGCCTACATTTACACCGTGGCCAAGGCGTGCGACCGCGGCCGCACCACCCGCAAGGATGCCGCCGGCGCCATCCTGTATTCCGCCGAAAAAGCCACCTGGATGGCGCTGGAAGCGATCCAGGCGCTGGGCGGCAATGGATATATCAACGACTACCCGACAGGCCGCCTGCTGCGCGACGCCAAGCTGTATGAAATCGGCGCTGGCACCAGCGAAATCCGCCGCATGCTGATCGGGCGCGAATTGTTTGCCGAGACGATGTAAGTTGTGCAGGCCTCCGTGCCTGCACAACCAATATTCATGGTGTCGAATAGTGCTAAATTAGCCGCAATCCCAGCATCAAAAGCGGCCAGCCATTGCATATGAAGAACGTATCCGCTTTCCCCAAACTTTTGTCGTCACAGCTCGGCTACGACATGGCGCGCACCATGCTGGACGGCTTCGACAAGCATTACCGGTTGTTCCAGGCCGCCAGCCAGGCTGCGCGCCAACGTTTTGCCGCGCAAGACTGGCACGGCATGCGCCAGTTGCAGCGCGATCGCATTGCGTTTTACGATGCCCGCGTCAAGGAAGCGGTAGTGATTCTGGAAGACGAATACGACGCTGCCACGCTCGATGACGAAGTCTGGCAGCAGGTCAAGCTGCATTACATCGGCCTGCTGACTTCCTATCACAAGCCGGAACTGGCCGAGACTTTCTACAATTCGGTGTTTACCCGGATGATGCACCGCTCGTATTACAACAACGATTTCATTTTTGTCCATCCGGCAGTGGCGACCGAATATATTGAGAATGACGAACCGGCCAGCCGCCCGACC
>JBBQOT010000604.1:0-2704 GCA_038331165.1 Acetobacterales bacterium | reverse complement strand
GTCGGCGAAACCGGAGGATACGAACCACGCGCGGAGGGTCGGCCGCTGTTGATGGACCCCCCGGAGTCGTTTGGCTTGGAGACAGAGACGCATCCGGACCCACGGGCAGACGCAAGCCTCCGGCAAATTAGCGACGCAGGATTGATGCAAGCTATTTGGCGCCCGCGAGGAGTGAACGCCGATCCGGGCCAGCCGAAGGAAGTCTATCTCCTGGCGGGAGTGCCGTTGGCCGATCTGCCGGTGCAGCACGTGACGGAGCTTGGGGACTTGCTGGACGGGTTCGCAGCCCGCGCCGCCCAGGGCGCCGGGCCGCTGCTGTTGGACCGGGAAGGCATTGCGCCGCGAGTGCCGAGGGTAGTTGCGCGCCGCGATGGCAAGCCCGGCTTGGAGCGGTGGCAGCGGGAGCGGGTCGAGGACTTCGCGCGGAAGGTTGTTCCGCAGACGTTTTATCTCCGCAGGCATGAAGGGGGACGGCGGATTCCCCTAAAGAACACCTACTTAGGGGAATCCGCCGGGTGGGTGCATGTCGGCGGAGTCGTTTCAAGTCGGGTGGTAAGTCCCATTATCTCGTTGTCTAAACAACAAATTCCGTCCAATCTAGCCGCCGCTCGGGCTGTGTTTGGGCGGCCCGACGTGGTATATTTGATGTGGGACGCTCTGGCGGTGGTGGAGGCTGAAATGCAGGCTCAGGAGGATCGGATGCGCGCATGGAAGGCTGAAATGCCGCTATTGCGGGCGGTGGTGAACGCAGCGCGTGAAGCCGCTGAGGCGGTGGATGCGTGGGGCGCGGCGATCAAGCAGGGCGATACGGTCGCAGTGGATCGGGCACACGCCCGCTTGCTCGAAGCGTTCGGCCGCGAAGACGTGGCGTTTGATGCTTGGGTGGCGGCGTTGCCCGAGGACGAAGCGGCGGAAGCCCTGGTGGAGCGCGCAGTGCTCGGCCGCGAGTGCAAGGCTGCGGGCATTCGGATCATGGCGGAACTTTTCTCGCCGTACGTCAAAAATAGGGATGGCCGGTGGTGGCGCTCGGCCGGCCCTGGCTGCTTCTCTCCCGAGCATGTCGCCGAAGGTATCCAGAGGGTCGCGGATGCCTGGTGCACCGATCGTGACCTGTTGTCCGATGAAACGGCGGCCCTTCCGCTGGTGCAGGCGGTTGCCTGGGCCGTGCCCTTGGCACAGGCGCTGGAGGCGGCGGCCCAAGGGGGCCATGCCGGCCCGGTCACGGTGGCGCAGCTGGTCGAGCGCTACGCCGCCGGGCATCTGCGGCGCAATCTCCGGGCTGCCACGATGGTTGAAGCCCTCCTTGATCGTCATGTGGTGCCGGTGTGAGGAGGCCGGGCGGTTGTCGATCTGGCCCGCGGCGATCTGCTTAAGCTGCTCAAAGAGGTGCGCCAGCCGCAGGAAACGGAGGTCATGACCAAGGGCAGGGGCAGCTTCACCGCCATGCGTGGCGGAACTGGCGCGGCGGTCGAGGTGCGCAAATGGGTTCGCGCGATGTTCCAGTATGCCTGTATACGCCGGCAGCACCACGCCAGACCCGGAGCAATCGGCGGCGCTGTCGGTGCGGCTGACAGTGTTGTTGCAGAAGATGGGGATAGACCCGCCGACGCTCGATGCCATGGCTGAGCCGGAGCCCACGCTCCTGCTTGATGGACTGGGCGGCTGCGCCGGCCCGCTGGCCTAGCGCCTGCTGTAGGGGTTCACGGTGCGAGCGAGCGGCACCCCGAGCCGGTTGGTCGGCTTGTATGCCGGCTCCCGCGCCAGATGATCCGGCGGGAGTGCGCTGGCACTGATGGACGTGCCATTGACGGCCAACACGCTGTCGAAGAACACCAGCCGGAAGGTCGCCGGGGGATTGCCCACCACAAAGTTGCGCAGGAACCGGCCTGATATTGTTACGATATCGGCCCAATTTCCCTCCGCCTCGACAGTGGCCGAGGCGTAGAAGGCTTCCATCTCAATCGTGCCAGCGGCGCCCGGGCGCAGGACGACGTCGCCGAGGTCCTTGACGCGGGAGCGGCCAAGGATGTGGCGCACAGCATCGGCAAACGCTGCCCCGGAGATGATGACGTCGTTAGCGGCGCGCATTGTTGGGCGTTGCCTTCATTGATTCCAGCAGGTCCGCCAGGAACTCCGAACCTGGTTCCAGCCCCGTCACCGCCAGGTGATCCCTGGCCCGCGTGCAGGCCACGTAGAGCAGGTGGCGTTCGGTGTCGAAGATTTCGTCCAACTCGGATTCCTCGGCCGCGCCCTCAATGCGTGATTGCAGGGGGATAACTTCGTCGTCGCAGGCCATCACGGCGACCGCGCGGAACTCCATGCCTTTGGCCAGATCCATGGTGCCCACCACCACGCGGCCGTCCGGCACGTCGGGGCGTTCGTGAAGGGAGACCCATTTCTGGCTCGCCGCCTTGATGGCGGCCTTGGCGCGGTCGAACTGGTCGGTTGAGCGGACGAGCACGGCGATCTCCTGCGGGGCGATGCCGCCGGCGACGTGCTTGGCGATCCAGGCGCCGACGTATTCGATCTCCTCCGCTTCGGTGTCGAACATGCCGACATCAGGTTCCGGCCCGTCGAACACCGAGATGGTGCCGCGGCGGCTTTCCTCGGTGCCGTCCACGTCGCGCACATGGGCGGGCAGCAAAAGGTCGGCGCGGCGGCGTATTTGGTGGGAGGTGCGGTAGTTCACCTTCAGCGAGAACGA
>JBBQOT010000603.1:0-2705 GCA_038331165.1 Acetobacterales bacterium | reverse complement strand
ACCACCGCGGTGATGCCGGCACCGGCGATGGCGGCCACAGCGAGTCCGATCAGGATGGCGGGGAAGGCGAGCATCACGTCCACAAGGCGCATGATCCAGCCGTCCAACCGCTTGTAGAAGGCAGCCAGGATGCCGAGCACGCCGCCGAGGAGGCCGCCGAACACCACCCCCACCAGGCCGAGCATCAGCGTGTTGCGCGCGCCGTGGATCAATCGGCTGAGGATGTCGCGCCCGTTGCTGTCGGTGCCGAGCAGGTTGTCGCCGCCGGGCGGGGCCATCACGTTGAGCAGGTTGATGGCATAGGGGTCGAACGGTGCCACCCAAGGCGCGAAGATCGCCGCCAGGACCACCACGATCAGCACCACCGCCGCGGTTGCCGCCACGCGGTCGCGCGACAGGCGGCGCCACAGCGCGGTGCGTGTCATTTCCGACCCGCCGGAAGCGGCGGCGTCCATCGTGGTGCTCATCAGCGCTGCATCCTGGGGTCGAGATACACGTAGAGGACGTCGACGATCAGGTTGATCGACAGGAAGGCGAGCGCCAGGATCATGATGGCGCCCTGCGCGGTGGGGAAATCGCTGGAGATGATGGCGCCCACTGCCAGCCGCCCCACGCCGGGCCAGGAGAACATCGTCTCGGTCACCACGGCTCCGCCGAGCAGGAAGGCCGCCTGCAGGCCGATCAGCGTGACCACCGGGATCAGCGCGTTGCGCAGGGCGTGGCCGACGATGACGGTGTATTCGCGCAGACCCTTGGCGCGGGCGGTGCGGACGAAATCGGCGCCCAGCACTTCAAGCACCGCGGTGCGCGTCAGCCGCGCGATCGGCCCGATCAGCACGCTGCCGAGGGTGAGGCACGGCAGGATCAGGCTCGGCAGTCCGCCATCCCAGACCGGGCCGGTGCGGCCGGTGAACGGCAGCATGTTCCACTTGAAGCCGACATACTGGATCAGCACCAGGCCGATGAAGAAAATCGGCATCGACACGCCGGCCACCGAGAAGGCCATGATGACGCGGTCGGTCAACGTGCCGCGCTTCACCGCTGCCAGTGTGCCCAGGGTGATGCCCAGGGGAATTGCGATCAGCAGCCCGCCGATCATCAGCTCCACCGTCGGCCCGATCGTGTGCAACAGCTCTTCGCTGACCGCCTTGTTGGAGATAATCGAGCGGCCCAGGTCGCCCTGAAGAACGCGCAGGATGTATTCGAAGAATTGGATGGGGATCGGCCGATCGAGCCCGAGTTCCAGACGGATCGCGTCGATCGTTTCCTGCTTCGCATCAGGCCCGGCGATGATCATTGCGGGATCGGCTGGTACCACCTGCAGCAGGCAGAAGCACAGGAACAGCACGCCGAGCAGCGCCGGAAACGAAATCACCAGCCGGTGGACAATCTGCCGCCCCATACGCCCTCCCCAATCCCATCCAAAAAACAGGAGGTAGCGCCGCGGCTTATGCCGGCACGTCTGCCCCCCTGCCTGCACCGGCCGGTTGCTGCCGGAGCGGTTTTTCTTCGCGTATCCGGCACACGCGCTTGCCGCGGCTACCGTCGTCGCTTGCCCGATGCTTTGCATATAGGGCGGGGCAGGTCAAAGGAAAGTGGGGGGCTCGCGGGAAATGACATGAAGCTGGCGGCGGCATCGACAGCACGGCCGGCGGCCGGCATGCTGGCGTTCCAGCAATTATCGGGTTCAGGGGATACCGGCATGCCGTTTTACGAGAAGGGCGACGTGCGCATCCATTATGCCGAGGCGGGTGCCGGCTTTCCGCTGCTGGTGCTGCCGGGCGGCGGGCTGAATGCGACCATCGGGGGGTTGCGTGCCGCGTCGTCGCCGTTCGACCCGATGGCCGAATTCTCCGACCGCTACCGCTGCATCACCATGGACCTGCGCAACGCCAATGGCGGCGAATCCATCGGGCCGGTGGAGGTTGAGCGGCCGTGGGATTCATATGCCGATGACCAGCTGGGGCTGATGGACCACCTGGGCATCAAGGATTTCATGGTGCTGGGGTTCTGCATCGGCGGGCCGTTCATATGGAACCTGCTGAAACGCGCGCCGGGCCGCATCCCCGCCGCCGTGATCACCCAGCCCAGCGGCTTCCGGCCCGAGCAGCCCGAGCTGTTCTTCAACAACAACATGGCCGGCTGGGGCCCGGCCCTGTGCGCCCAGCGGCCCGATGTGACGATGGCAACGGTGGCGGCGTTCCTGGACCGGATGTACCGTGCCAATCCCGATTTCGTCTTCACGGTGACGCGCGACTTCGTGCGAGCGTGCACAACGCCGGTGCTGGTGCTGCCCGACGACGTGCCGGCCCATCCCTATGCGGTGGCGATGGAATCCGCCCGTTTGGCACCGAACGCGCAAGTGAGCCTGTATCCGTGGAAGGAGCCGAAGGAACACATCCCGATCGCGCTGCGGCATATCCGCATGTTCCTGCGGGCGCATTGCCCCGGTTAAGGGCGCAAGAAATACCAATCAGCCTAATGATTGACCGATGACGGAAGGCAAGGCCAGGGCTTTGCCCTGGACCCACCAAAGGCCGACGGCCTTTGGAAACCGCTTTATTTTAATCGCTCTTATCTTGAACTCTGTTGATATGGCCCCAACCCTGCTGCTGCCCTGATCCATGCCTCTGGGGTGGCGGCGCTTGAGAACGCTTCGATGGTTCGTCGCCAGCTGAGGTAGTTGGGCAGATTGTCGGTGGCGA
>JBBQOT010000602.1:0-2707 GCA_038331165.1 Acetobacterales bacterium | reverse complement strand
TGCACCGCATCATGGTGCATGGCCGGCAGGGCGACGCGATGCTGGCGATCTCGGCGATGGACTGCGCGCTGTGGGACCTGAAGGGGCGATGGCTGAACGTGCCGGTCTACAAGCTGCTGGGCGGGCCGACGCGCGATGCGGTGCCGGCCTATATCTCCACGCTGGGGTTCGATGTGCAGGACGCCGCTCGGGTGCGCGAGCGGGCGCAGATGTTCCAGGTGCAAGGCTACCAGGCGCAGAAATGGTTCTTCCGCTTCGGGCCAATGAGTGGGCACGAGGGGATGCGCCGCAACGTGGAACTGGTGCGCACGGTGCGCGCGGCGGTGGGCGATGACTACGACATCATGTTCGATTGCTGGCAGTCGATGAACGCGCCCTATGTGATCGAGCTGGCCGAGCGCATCGCGGAGTATCGGCCGCGCTGGCTGGAGGAATGCGCGATGCCGGACCGGATCGACAGCTATCGGGCGATCAAGGACAAGACCAACATCCCGCTGTCGGGGGCGGAGCACGAATACACGCGCTGGGGCTTCAAGCGCTTCATCGATGCCAAGGCGCTGGATGTGTTGCAGCCTGATATCTACTGGTGCGGCGGGTTGTCGGAAACGCTGAAGATCACCGCCATGGCCACGGCGGCCGACCTGGTGGTGATACCGCACGGGCATTCGACGCCGGCCGGCATCCATTATTCCCTGGCGCAGTCGCCGATCCATACGCCGTATCAGGAATACCTGGAGAAGTGGAACGCCATCCATCAGCATTTCCTGTTGCACCAGGTGCATCCGGTGCGCGGCATGATCCGGCCCAACGACCAGCCCGGCCTGGGCATGGACCTCGACCCGGCGAAGATCGAGGCTGAGACCGAAATATTCGCCGCCTGATTCCAGGAGAAAGCCCATGCAGTTCGGCATCGCCATCCCCACCGATTCCGATTCGTGGAAGGTGGCCGCTCACGCCGAGGAACTCGGGTTCGCCTCGGCGTGGTTCTACGACACCCAGATGCTGAGTGCGGATTGCTTCGTTGCCATGGGGGCGGCGGCGGTGAAGACCAGTCGCATCCGCCTGGGCACCGGGGTGCTGGTGCCGTCGAACCGCATTGCCGCGGTGGCGGCGAATGCGTTCGCCTCGCTGAACAAGCTGGCGCCGGGGCGGATTGATTTTGGTATCGGCACCGGCTTCACCGCGCGGCGCGCGATGGGGCTGGGGGCGGTTTCGATGAAGGACATGGCGGAATATATCCGCGTGGTGATGGCACTGTTGCGGCGCGAGACGGTTGAGACCGAGATCGAGGGGGCGGTGCGGAAGATCCGTTTTCTTAATCCCGAGTTGGGGTTGATCAACACCAGTGATCCCATCGCGCTGCACATTTCGGCCTATGGCCCTCGCGGCCAGGCGCTGACGGCGAAGCTGGGGGCGGGCTGGGTGGCGTTTGTTGGCGACGAGGCGAGCACGGTGGGCTGGCTGGCCGGCATGCGCGAGACATGGGCGGCGGCCGGGCGGGCACAGGCGGACCTGATCGCCACCGGCTTTGCGCTGGGCTGTGTGCTGGAGGACGGCGAGGGGTATGACTCGCCGCGCGCGATGGCGCAGGCCGGGCCACGGGCCGCGGTGCTGCTGCATCGCGCGGCCGATGCGGCGTTGGCCGGGTTGCCCAATAGCTCGCCGGTGCCGGCCTCGGTGGCCGAGGTGGTTGCCGGGTATGTGGAGCTGGCCCGGAGCTTCGCGCCGGCGGATGCGCGCTATCTGGAGAACCATGCTGGGCATTTGATGGCGGTGAAGGACAGCGAGCGGCGCTTTGTGACCGCTGATCTGATCCGCGAGATGACCTTCACCGGCAATGAGGCGCATGTGACACGGCGGATCGCCGACATGCGTGATGCCGGCTATAGCGAATTCACCATCCAGGTGGTGCCGGGCCAGGAACATGCGATTGCCGATTGGGCGCGGATCATGAAGCGGGTGGGCATCGGCCGGGCGTGAGGGAGACAGCGATGACGCTGTATGGGCTGCGCATGGGGGGTTGGGGAGGGGCGACGGCGGTTTATTATTACGATACCGGATCATTTTAGGCATGCCTGGGCGATGGGGCCGGGAAGGTGAATTTTGAAATTGGCCCCGGGGTGCGAACGCAACAGGCGCGCGAGGGCGCGACGGGGTGAGCGGGAGGGTGGCGCGGGCGCGGGTTTGCCGCGGTGGCGCGAGGCATGGCGGAAGGTGGCGCCGAGGCGGCGCCTTGGGGGGCGCGGGGGCGTGCGTTGTGCAAGGGGCTGGCGGGCCCGACGCGGGGGCTGGTGCGGCTCGGCGCAAGCGTGGTGGCGGGGAGGGGCGCTGGGGGGAGCGGCAGGTCGCCGGCGGCGAAGCGGGCGAGCAGGGTGGAGAAGCTTTGCAGGAGGTGGGCGATTTGGGCTGCCTGGGGGTTGATGAGGCGGCCGAGGAAGCCGACGCGGGCGAGGAAACGGAGCATGGTGGCGAGAAGGCCGTCGACGCACGTGGCGAGGGCGCGCGCTGGATGGAGCGCGGGGCCAGGAGCGGCCAGGGATGGGGGCGGCGGGGTGTTCATGGAATGTTTTTACCAGCGTCGTCGGATGGGCGCAAGGAAAATTATCCGCGTTGGCGACCGGTAGTGGGTTCGGGCTAGGATATCTCGCATTGAAGTCTCAGCAACTCGGACTCGTGGACCTAACCTTTCCGAAGAAAGACCCCTTGC
>JBBQOT010000601.1:0-2711 GCA_038331165.1 Acetobacterales bacterium | reverse complement strand
TCTCGGCGATCGCCTTCACGCTCTCGAAATCACCGATCGAGGCGATGGCGAAGCCGGCCTCCATCACGTCCACGCCCAGTTCGGCCAGTGCCTCGGCCATGCGCAGCTTCTCGGTGAGGTTCATCGAGAAGCCGGGCGACTGCTCGCCGGCGCGCAGCGTGGTGTCGAAGATGATGACGCGGTCGTCGTCCAGCTTGCCGAAGCTGGGATGATTTATGCTCATGGCGGGCTTTCCTCGGGAATCTTGGGTACGACAATAGCCTCAGGGCTTCCCCTGAGCGATGCCTGCGCTAGCCGCGCGGCGTCACGCCCAGGGGCGGCTAAGTCGAAGAAGCAGGAGGTGCAGGCGCGCCCCGTCATTGCACAACGCCGCATGCGCCGAAGCGCGCACAGGCAGATCGGCAAAGGTGACGACCGTTTGCATACGGCCGACACTAGCGGTGGGGCGGTGATGGTGCAAGCATCCCGGTTGCAACCCTCCTGCCCACTGAAGTCTCCGGGGAAACGTTTCATGCCCAAAGTCGTGTTTTGCCGCGCGCTGCACCCCACCGCCATGGCGATGCTGGCGGCGCGGCCGGAGATCGAGGTGAAGATCCTCACCACCGAATTCCGTGGCCCGCCGCTGCAGAAGGAACTGGCGGAGAATATCGGCGATGCCGATGCCATCATGGTCGGGCTGGAGAAGGTGCAGCCCGATCTGCTCGCTCTGGCACCGAAGCTGCGCGTGGTCAGCCGCTTCGGCGTCGGCTTCGACACGCTGGATATTCCTGCCTGCACGCGCCAAGGCGTGACGGTGGGGGTGGTGAACGGGGCCAACGACCAGTCGGTGGCCGAGCACGCGATAATGCTGATGCTGGCCACCGCGCGCCGCACCGTTGAATACGACGCATCGGTGCGGGCCGGCACCTGGATGATCCAGCACGGCAGGCGCATGCACGAGTTGTCGGAGCGTAGCGTGCTGGTGGTTGGCTACGGCCGCATCGGCACCCGGGTGGCCAAGCTGTGCACCGCCTTCGGCATGAAGATGATGGTGCACGACCCCGCCTTCCCCACCCCGCGCATCGCCGCCGACGGCCACACCCCGGCACCCGACCTGATGGCCGCGGTCGCCGAAGCCGATGTCGTCACCTTGCACTGCCCGCTGTCGGACGAAACCCGCCGGATGGTCGATGCCGCGTTCCTCAAGCACATGAAACCGACAGCCTGGCTCATCAACACCGCCCGCGGCGGGCTGGTCGACGAGGCCGCACTCGCCGCCGCGCTGGCTGACGGCACCATCGAGGCGGCGGGGCTCGACGTGCTGGTGCAGGAGCCGCCGAACCCGGACAACCCGCTGTTCAAGCTGCCCAACGTGGTGCTGGCGCCGCACAACGCCGCCGCACCCTTGGAATGCTACGCCAAGATGTCGCGCCGGGCGGTGCTCAACATCCTCGACTACTTCGATGGCACGCTCGACCCCGGCTACGTCGTCAACCCCGAGACCCTGGGGAAGAACGCGCCATGACCGCACCGCTCCCCAGCCAGCGCGGCCTGTTCGAGATCCCTGACGATGTCACCTACCTCAACGCGGCGGCCTATGTGCCGCTGCCGCGCGCGGTGCGCGAAGCCGGGCAACAGGGTGTGCTGACCAAAAGCCACCCCTGGCACATGGCCGGCAGCCACGGCACCGCGATTTCCGAGCGCGCCCGCGCCGCCGCGGCGGCCTTGCTGGGCACCGCCGCAGACAACGTCGCCATCACCGGGGCGGTCAGCTACGGCATCGCCACCGCCGCCCGTAACCTGCCGATCGCGCGCGGCACCCGCGTGCTGATGATCGAGGGCGAGTTTCCCTCCCTCGCGCTGGTCTGGCCGGAACTGGCCGCCGCCGCCGGCGCCACGGTGGAAGTGGTGCCGCGGCCCGCCGACGCCGATTGGACCTCGGCCTTGCTCGAAGCCATCGAACGCCCCGGCGCCCCGCCGGTGGGACTGGCAGCGCTCACGCCGCTGCATTGGAGCGACGGCGCCTTGATCGATCTGTCCCGGGTGGTGCCCGCCTTGCACCGCCAGGGCGCCCGCATCGTGATCGACGCCACCCAATCGACCGGCGTGCTCGACCTCGACCTCGCGGCGCTAAAACCCGATTTCCTGGCCTTCCCGACCTACAAATGGGTGCTCGGGCCGTACAGCTTGGCCTTCCTCTATGTCGCACCGGAACACCAAGAGGGCATGCCGCTGGAAAACCACGGCCCGGCCCGCCAGCCCGGCTCCAACAGCTACGTCGCCACCGCCCGGCGCTTCGACCGGGGCGAACGCAACGACCCGATCGGCCTGCCAATGGCCGCCGTGGGGCTGGAACAGGTGTTGCAATGGGACCGCCCGGCCATCGCCGCCCGGCTGCGCAGCCTGACCGATGCCCTCGCCGCGGCGGTGGCCGACCTGCCGGGCATCGCCATGCTGCCGCGCGAGCGCCGCGCCCCGCACATTCTCGGCCTGCGCTTTGCCGGTAGCATGCCCACCGGCCTGGTCGACCGCCTGGCCACAAGTGGGGTGCACGTGGCTGACCGGCTGGGCGTGATGCGCGTCAGCCCGCATGTCTATAACGACGAACGCGATGTGGCCACCTTCGCCGCGGCGCTGCGGGTGGCGCTGGCCGCTTATACCAGCCATTGTTAGGAATAACTTATCGAAGTAAGGCAAGGCCAGGGCTCTGCCCTGGACCCGCCAAAGGCCGA
>JBBQOT010000600.1:0-2712 GCA_038331165.1 Acetobacterales bacterium | reverse complement strand
CTTTCGGGGCGCGTCGTGCTGATCACCGGGGGCAGCCGCGGCATCGGGCTGGCCACGGCCGCCTGCTTCGCCGAGGAGGGGTGCCACCTGGTGATCTCGGCCCGCAGCGGGGCGGACCTGGAGGCGGCGCGGACGAAGCTGGGCAAGGCGGCTTCGGTGACCACGGTGGTGGCGGACGTGACTGAGCCGGCGCAGGCCGAGGCGCTCGTGACCGAGGCGGTGCGCGTGCATGGCGGCATCGACATCCTGGTCAACAATGTGGGCGGCGGCGGCGGCGGGCGGCGCATCGGCGACAGCACCGACGAGGACTGGCGCCGGACGCTCGAAATCAACGTGATCCAGACCGTGCGCATGATGCGGCTCGCGACCCCGCACATGGCCGGGCGGTCGGGGGCGGCGGTGGTGAACATCGCCTCGATCTCGGGCTGGACGCCGCAACTGGCCAGCAGCGGCCAGTATGGTGCCGCCAAGGCGGTGCTGATCTTCAACACCGAGATCTGGGCGCTCGACCTCAACAGCCAGGGCATCCGGGTGAACACCGTCTCGCCTGGCTCGATCCTGATCGAAGGCAATGGGTGGGACCGCTACCGGCAAACCGAACCCGAAGGCTACGCCACCTATCTGGAGCAGGGCTTTCCGATGGGCCGGCTGGGCACCGGCGAGGAGGTGGCCGATGTCGTGGTATTCTTGGCCTCGCCACGCGCCCACTGGATCAACGGGCGCAACGTGCCGGTGGACGGGCTGGAGCAGCCGTTTCCGGCACCTGGGCGCAAGCCTTGGTAACGATGTCGTTAAGAGCAGCCAAAGGTTAGGAAGGCCAGGGCTTTGCCCTGGACCCACCAGGGGCCAAGCCCCTGGACCTTAAATTCATGATGATAGGCTGGTTTTCGACGTGCAGCGGCCGTTGGAAACCCAATATTCTCAAATCCGATGAGGTCCAGGGGCTCGGCCCGTCGCGCGAAGGCGGGCTCGGGACCTGGTGGGTCCAGGGTAAAGACCTGGCCTTGCCTTCTTCCCAAGGCAAAGCACGCGGCCTCAGATCGGGCACACCCCGCCGGCGCAGATCAGGTGTGCCATGTCGACCGCCTCGTGCAGCGCGGAATCGTCGATACCGGCCGCCAGCGCTGCGAAGTCCGCTTCCGCAAGTTCCTCCTCCGGCAGGTATTCATAGCCCAGCGCGTCGTCCGCCCGGCTGGGCAGCACTGCGCAGCAGCGAATGCCTGGTTGATGTTCCAGAACCATTTCGCGGAAGCGGGCGAGGTCGTGGCGGTCGGTGTAGATTTTCAGCGTGTACGACACCTGGTTGCCGCGCTCGGTGCCGATCCAGTGTTGTTCCAGCAGGGTGAGCCAGTGGTATTGATCCTCCGGCGCCGCCTCATTGGCGGTCACCAGGCGGGCGCCGATGCCCAGGCGCTGGATCAGCGGCATGGTCGGGAAGCCGACGATTGCCATGCCGGGGAAGCTTTGCAATGGCCGCACGGGATAGCCGCGCGCCTCGTACTGGTTCAGCAACGCATCACTGTCCGCCGCCCAGCCGGTGCCGTCGCGGCGGCCGCGGAACTGCACCCAGCGCAGGTATTGCCGCCGCGCCGGCAGATGCGCGCCCTCGGTGAGGCCGAACAGCTTGCTGGTGGTCCCGGCGGGCTTGACCGTGGTGACGGTGAACGGCGCCGGCAGGCCGAGTTCGTCGGCATAGGCTGCGCTCTCGTCCTTGGCGGCGTCGGACACTCGCGCCAGCATGCCCCAGAACGGTGCTGCGCGGTCGCGGTCGAGCAGGTCGGAAAAGTCGAGGCCGAAGCGCATCCAGGCCCATTCGTGCAGCCCTGTCGGGCCGATACCCATGCGGTTGGTGCGCCGCACTTCCTCGCCGTATAGCGCGTCCATCAGGTTGGCGCGCATCAGGAAGCGCACGCCCAGGCGCACGGAATCTTCCACCCTTGCATCCCATGCGGCCGCCAGGTCTGGTGCGACCTCGCCGGGGGCCAGCGTGGCAAGCGCGGCAGGGCAGGCCAGCAGCGGCGCGAAGTCGGCGATCACGCAATATCCGCCGGTGACATGCAGGGTGATCTCGCCGCAGGGGTTGGTGGTGGCGGGGAAATCCGCAGTTTGCGCCCGGCGCGCCACCTCGGCCAGCAGCCCCACCGCATGGTCGGCGGCATAGCGCGCCGAGCGCACGTCGCGCCCGTCGGTGTGCACCGGCTTGTCGCGGGCGCGCCCGGTGCGGTGGTCGTCCAGCCGGTCGCCGTTGATGAAACCGGGTTCGCCGTTGATCCAGGCGCAGCGCGTGGCCTCGTCGAACACCATCAATGCATGGCGGTCGTCGTTCGCCATGCTGCCCGCTTGCGCGGCGCGCACCGCGGCCCAGAACGCGGCGTCGACCATCACCGAGTTGTTGGCGGTCCACAGCCCGCCGTCGGATTTGGCGCGGATGAAACGCAGGATGCCGGGGTCGCGCCACGACTTGGTGGCCATGCGCGCCGCACGGCGGGCGCCGCCCACCTGGACCTCGACCGACAGGTGGTGGTCGGCCAGCAATGCCTGTTCCCACAGGGCGATCGCGCCGGCGCGGGCCGGTTCGATGACGTGGCGGCGCAGGTTGACGAAGGCGCGCATCAGCGACAGCGGGCCGGAGGCCGGGCGCCCCTGCATTCCCGCGATCGGTGCGCCGCACCGCCGGATGGCGGAGAAATCCAGCAGCAGCGTGGTGGCCTC
>JBBQOT010000599.1:0-2715 GCA_038331165.1 Acetobacterales bacterium | reverse complement strand
TGGCGACCTCACCGGTCTCGCCCGCGCCCTGCTTCTACACCTTTCCGACCGTCCCATTCCCGGAGGATCCGAGCCATGAGCTTCGACGCAACCCGCCGCCAGCTTCTGGCCGCCACCGCGGCCACCGCCTTGCTGCCCGCCACCGGCCTGGCCCAGGGTACGCCCCGCCGGGGCGGCACCTTGCGCATCAGCGTCGATCAGGCGGTCGGCAAGCTGAACCCGCTGCTGGTTCGGGTGAATCCGGAGTATCTGGTCGCGGAGCTGCTCTACAGCGGCCTGACGCGGCTTTCCACCGACATGACGCCGGAGCCTGACCTGGCGGAATCCTGGTCCGCCAGCACCGATCTCGCGACCTGGACCTTCGTGCTGCGCGCCGGGCTCACCTTCCACGATGGCTCGCCCTGCGGTGTCGCCGATGTGGTCGCCTCCTTCGAGGCGATGCTCGACCCGGCCACCGCCTCCGCCGCGCGCAACAACATCGGGCCGATCGCGAAGGTTGAGGCCGGCGAGGGTCGCAACGTGGTCTTCACCCTGCGGGCGCCCAATGCCGACCTGCCGGTGACGCTGGCCTACACCAACGCCAAGATCGTCCCCGCCGCGTTGAGCAAAGGACCCGGCCTGGCCCGGCTTGACCGCGAGGCGGTCGGCACCGGCCCCTTCAAGCTGGTCTCCTACGAGCCCGAGCGGCTGGTGGTGGTGGAGCGAAACCCGAACTATTACGCCCCCGGCCGCCCCTACCTCGATAAGGTCGAGGTGGTGATCTATCCGGACCCGACGGCCGAGGGCTCGGCGCTGTTGTCGGGCGGCACGGATGCGATGATGGCGGTGCAGCCGACCGAATTCGCTCGGCTGCGGCGCGCCGGCGGGGTGCGGGCGCTGCGCACGCCATCGGGGCAGTTCTGCAACCTGAATTTCGGCTGCGACACCGCACCCTGGAACGATGTCCGCGTGCGACAGGCCCTGGCGCTGACGATCGACCGCGCCGCCATGATGGATTTCGTCACTGAGGGGTACGGCACAAAGGGCAACGACACGCCGCTGAACCCAGCCTACACCTATCACCTGCAACAGCCGCAGCGCGAGGCGGACATCGCCTCGGCCCGCAGGCTGCTCGTCGAAGCCGGCCACGCCAACGGGCTGAAGGCCACGCTGATTGCCTCCGACCGCCCCGCCGTGCGCACGCAATTCGCCGTGGCGCTGAAGGAAATGGCGAAGCCCGCCGGCTTCGACATCGAGGTGCAGACCATGCCGCACGCCACCTACCTGGCGCAGGTCTGGCGTAAGGGCAGCTTCTACATCGGCTTCTACAACATGCAGCCGACCGAGGATGGCGTCTTCTCGCTGCTCTACACCTCCGACGCAGCCTGGAACGAGACGCGCTGGAACAACGCGGAATTCGATGCGCTGGTCCGCAGCGCCCGCACCACCGCCGACACCGCGAAGCGCCGGGAGCTTTATGGCCAGGCGCAGGCGCTGATGCACCGCGACGTGCCCAGCATCATCCCCGTCTTCTTCGACCTGCTGGCGGCGGAACGGAATTACGTGCAGGGGCGTGTGCTGCATCCGCGCGGTGCTGTGTTCCGGCTCGATCACGTCTGGCTCGGCAACGGCGCGCCACGGCGGGGCTGACCGTCGATGTCGGGCCGCTATCTGCTGCGTCGAACCGGGCTGATCATCTACACGCTGTTGGTCGTTTCGATCATCGTCTTCGGCATCACCCAGGTGCTGCCGGCGGATGCCGCCGTGATGCTGATGGGGGAGAATGCGACGCCCGAGCAATTGGCGGCGCTGCGGGCGCGGCTCGGCCTGGATGACGCGGTGTGGGTGCAATACCTGTACTGGCTCGGCGGCGTGGTGCGCGGCGATTTCGGCGTCTCGATGACCAGCGGGCTGGACGTGCTGCCCACCATCCTCGAAAGCCTCTCCAGGTCGCTGCTGCTGGCGGTGCTTTCGATCCTGCTGATGCTGGTGCTTGCGCTGCCGCTTGGCATCGTGGCGGCGGTTCGGCGCGGCGGGGCGGTGGATATCGGGCTCGGGCTGGTGTCCTACCTCGGGGTGTCGTTCCCCGAATTCGTCACGGCAACGCTCGGCATCCTGCTGTTCGCCGATCTGCTGGGCTGGTTGCCGGCGACCGGCTATGTGCCGCTGCTGGAAGATCCAGTGCAGGCGATCCGGCACCTGGTGCTGCCGGTGGCGACGATTTCGCTGATCCTGATCGCCCATGTCTCGCGCATGGTGCGCTCCGAGGTGGTGGATGCGCTGCACACGGACTACGTCCGCGCTGCCCGGCTGAAAGGATTGCCGGAGGGGCTGGTGCTGCGGCGCCACGCGCTGCGCAACGCGCTGCTGCCGACCATCACCATCGTGGCACTGGATGTGGGCTACGTGCTGGGCGGCATCATCGTGGTGGAGGAAATTTTCGCCATTCCCGGCATCGGCCGGCAATTGATCGTCGCGGTGCAGAATCGCGACCTGCCGATGATCCAGGCTGCGGCGCTGGTATTGGCGGCGACCTATTGCGTCATGAATTTCCTGGCCGACCTGACCTACGCCGCGCTCGACAAGCGAATCCAATATGGTTGAGATTCTGCGCCGCCTGATGCGCTCGCCGCAGGGTGCCATCGGGTTGTCATTGGTCGTGCTGGTGCTGCTGCTGGCGGTGCTCGGGCCGGCGCTGGCGCCGCACAACCCGGAGGCGCTGGGCGTGCTGCGCCG
>JBBQOT010000598.1:0-2717 GCA_038331165.1 Acetobacterales bacterium | reverse complement strand
GAGGACGGGTTTTGCGTGCTGGAGGATAATCTGCGCACGCCGTCGGGCGTTTCGTACATGCTCGAAAACCGCGAGACGATGATGCATCTGTTCCCCGAGCTGTTCGCGGCCCACCGGGTGGCGCCGGTGGAACGCTACCCTGAACTGCTCCTGCAAACCCTGCAAAGTGTCGCGCCAGCGGGTTGCGACGGCGAGCCGGCGGTGGCGGTGTTGACGCCTGGCATCTACAACTCCGCGTATTTCGAGCATGCCTTCCTGGCCGACCAGATGGGCGTCGAACTGGTCCAGGGCAGCGACCTGGTGGTGGAGGACGGCGCCTTGTGGATGCGCACCATCCGCGGCCGCGCCAGGGTCGACGTGTTGTATCGCCGGATCGACGACGACTTCATCGACCCGCTGAATTTCCGGCCAGACTCAATGCTGGGCGTGCCAGGGCTGTTTGACCTTTACCGCGCCGGCCGGGTCACCCTGGTCAACGCGCCGGGCACCGGCATTGCCGACGACAAGGCGGTGTATGCCTATGTCCCGGAGATCGTCGAGTTCTACACCGGGGAAAAACCGATCCTGAAGAATGTGCAGACCTGGCGTTGCTCGCTTGCGGACGAGCGGGCCCATGTGTTGGCCAATCTCGAAGAACTGGTCGTCAAGGAAGTGCATGGTTCCGGCGGCTACGGCATGTTGATCGGCCCGAGTTCGACCAGGCAGCAGCGCGCCGATTTTGCCGAGCGCATCCGCGCCAACCCTGGCAACTACATCGCCCAGCCCACGCTCGCACTTTCGACCTGCCCGGCCTTTGCTGGCAGCGGCGTGGGGCCGCGCCATGTCGATTTGCGACCCTTCGTGCTGGTCGGCGATAGGGTACGGGTGGTGCCGGGCGGCCTTACCCGCGTCGCGCTAAAGAAGGGCTCGTTGGTGGTCAATTCCAGCCAGGGAGGCGGCACCAAGGACACCTGGGTGCTGGAGGACTGAGGGTGCTCGGTCGTACGGCGTCCAGCCTGTTCTGGATGGCGCGCTACATGGAGCGTGCGGAAAACATCGCCCGCCTGGCACAGGTGGGCCACCGCATTTCAATCACGCCCGATAGCACCGGCGGCTATCGCGAGGACTGGAAATCCACCTTGGCCAGCGCCGGCTGCCTGGACGGGTTCGAGGCCCGTGGCGGCAAGCTCGCGGCGGCGGACGCGCAAAAATATCTGGTGTTCGACCGCGACCATGCCAGCTCGATCCGGCGCTGTCTGGAAGCCGCGCGCAACAACGGCCGGGCCGTGCGCACCGCGCTGACGCGGGAGATGTGGGAGGCACTGAATTCGACCTGGAACGAATTCGCCGCCATCGACCCGGCCGGGGTGGGGGCGGGAAGCATGGCCGAGCTGCTCGACTGGGTGCGCCAGCGCTCGGCGCAGTTTCGCGGCGCCATGCTGGGCAGCCTGTTGCGTGACGATGGCTTTCACTTTTGCCAGCTTGGCACCTTCATCGAACGGGCCGACAACACCGCGCGCATTCTGGATGTAAAGTTCAACGTGCTGTTGCCGGTTAACGAAGCATTGGCTGGCGAGCGCAACCAGCACCAGCTTGACACCATGCTGCGCTCGGTTTCGGCCGTTGGCGCGTATCGTTACTTCTATCGCGACCGGCTGCGGCCGCGGCAGGTGGCGGAGTTCTTGATCCTGCGCCCGGAGATGCCACGCAGTTTGCGCTTCTGCTGCGACTTCGTCGCGCCGTCGCTGGCCACCTTGGCGGCCAGGACCGGGGGTGGGGCGGAAAGCCATGCTCTGGGCGAGGCGTTGGCGGGGGCAATGCGGGGGGCCACGCTGGACGCGATCCTGCGCGAAGGCTTGCGGGAATTCCTGGCCGACTTCCTGGCTCGCAATGGCGCGATCGCGGCGGCCATTGCTGCCGATTATTATTTCGATTGAGGCACAGGGATGCGGATCGCCATCACCCATACCACCATCTATCACAGCGACGGCGCCGGCCGCGCCATCCAGGCGTTGCGGCTGACCCCGCCGTCGGGCCGGTCGCAAACGGTGGTGTCGTGGCACATTCGGGTGCCCGGCGAGGGGGCACCGTTGCGGTATACCGATGCCTTCGGCAATGAAGTGGAACTGGTGGCATCGCACGGGCCGGTGATGGATGTGGAGATTGTCGCCGAAGGGGTGGTGGAGACCACCGATACCGCCGGGGTGATCGGGTGGACAGGGGAGGCAATGGCAGCGGCTGTGTGCCTGCGCGACACCAAGTTGACCGAAGCCGATGACGCCATACGGGCCTTCGCCCAATCCTGCCGGCGGGCCGATACCATTGCGACCCTGCATGCGATTTTGGATGGTTTGCACGCGGTTGTTGCCTATGACACCAGTGCGACGACGAGCGACACCACGGCCATTGCCGCTTTCGCGTCGCGCCGGGGGGTGTGCCAGGACCACGCGCATGTGTTCATTGCCGCTGCCCGGTCGTTGGCGATTCCCGCCCGGTATGTGACCGGCTATCTGTTGACCGATGGCGGCGATTCCGTGGCCCACCACGCCAGGGCCGAGGCACTGGCGCCGGATATCGGCTGGGTGGGGTTCGACGCGGCCAACGGGCAGTGCCCGACGGAACGGTATGTGCGCCTGGCCATCGGCCTCGACGCGATCGAGGCGGCGCCGATCCGGGGCGTGCGACTGGGAGCGGCCCGCGAGCGGCTTGAGGTGAGCGTGGCGGTGGCGGAACAGGGC
>JBBQOT010000597.1:0-2725 GCA_038331165.1 Acetobacterales bacterium | reverse complement strand
ATTCGCGGCACAGGTGCAGCAGGGTGGCGGTCGGCAGGCTGGCGCCGACGAAGGGTTGCATCACGCGGGCGACCAGCTCGGGATAGCTCAGCGCGCGCATCGCCCGCCAGTCGGCCGGGCCGAAATGCGGCCAGGTTTCGGGCACATACAGCCCGCCATCCTCGGCCAGGCCGGCCAACAGCACACCGGCGAAGTCGCGCACGGGTGCCTGGCCGCGGGTGGAAATATAATTCATCGTACTGTCGCCTACGCAGGTCGTCAGTCGCGGTAGATGGGCCAGTATCGCCACGCGATCAATGGCAAGCGCCGTTCCAAGTCAATGCGGCCCCCCGGCCACCCGCCAATGCTGCCGGCAACCCAGCTCCGGAGCCGTCCCACATGAAGTCCTCCGATCCTGCCGCCCTGCGCGATGCCGTCAGTGAAATCCGCCGCCAGGTGGCCGAGGCTGGGCGGGCCATCTTCGACGGCTGGCGGCCACGCCTGGCGCATCGCGGGTTTGCCGCCGGAGCGCGCAATCTGGCCAACTATCTTGCCCTTCGCGCCATCGACATGACCGCCCTGCAGCCGGCACTGGCCGCCCATGGCCTGTCCTCGCTCGGCCGCAGCGAGGGTCATGTGCTGCCGAGCCTGGATGCGCTGCTGGCCAGCCTGGCGCGCATCACCGGCGACCCGGCGCCGCCCTATCCTCCGCGCGCCGGCTTCACCGCCGGACAGCGCGCGCTGGACCAGGCCCAGCAGCACCTGTTCGGCGGCATGCCGGGCGACCGGCGCACGCGGGTGATGGTCACCCTGCCGTCCGAGGCGGCGCACGATGCCGGCCTGGTTCAGGACCTCGTCGAGGCCGGCATGTCCTGCGCCCGCATCAACTGTGCCCATGACGACCCCGAGGCCTGGCGCGCGATGGCCGCCCAGGTGCGCGCCGCCGCGGCCACCGCCGGGTGCGAGGTGCGCATCCTGATGGATATCGGCGGCCCCAAGTGCCGCATCGCGACGGTACGGTGCGCGGGCACGGACCGGGTGTTCCGTGGCGACCGGTTCGTGCTGGTCAAATCCATCGCCGATGCCCGGGACAGCGACACGCTGATCGCCACCATCGCCTTCCCGCAGGTGATCGACCGGCTGACGGAGGGCGCCGAGGTGTGGATCAACGATGGCCGCATCGGCACCACCGTAGTGGAGCGCGAGGGCGCGCGCGCGGTGCTGGTGGTTACCGCCGCGCGCGCCAAGGGGGAACGGGTGCGCCCCGAGAAGGGATTGAACTTTCCCGGCACCGAGCTGGTCCTCGACCCGCTCGGGCCGCAGGATCTCGCCGACCTCGACGTGGTCGCCGAGGTGGCCGACATGGTCGGCTTCTCGTTCGTCCAGCGGCCGGAGGACATCGCCCGGCTCGACGCCGAACTGGCGCGCCGCCGCCCGGACCAGCCGCCACTGCCGATGATGCTGAAGATCGAAACGCGGCTGGCGGTACGCAACCTGCCCCGGTTGATCGTGGCCGCGGGCGCGCGCGGGAAGCTGGCGGTGATGATCGCGCGCGGCGACCTGGCCGTGGAACTCGGCTTCGCCCGCCTGTCGGAGATGCAGGAGGAGATCATGTGGCTGTGCGAGGCCGCGCACGTGCCGGTGGTCTGGGCCACCCAGGTGCTCGACCACCTGGTCAGCGACGGCCTGCCAACCCGCGCCGAGACCACTGACGCGGCGATGGCGCAGCGCGCCGAATGCGTGATGCTGAACAAGGGGCCCTTTGTGGTGCAGGGGGTGCATTTCCTGGTCGACGTGCTGGGCCGCTCGGCCCGCCACCACGACAAGAAATCTGCACGCTTCGGCCGGCTGGGCTCCTGGCCGGTGGATCAGCTGGCCGTGTAGGCCGCTACCAGCGCGTCACCGGCCTGGCCGGCGGCGGGAAATGCGCCCGCCAGTGCCGCGCGATATCGGCCCGTGTGGCCACCCACACCCGGTCGTGGCTGCCGACATAATCGAGGAAGCGTTCCAGTGCCGCGGTGCGACCGGGCCGGCCGGCGAGGCGGCCGTGCAGGCCGAGGCTCATCATGCGCGGCCGGCCATCCAGCCCGTCGCGGTAGAGCACGTCGAAGCTGTCCTTGAGATAGGTGAAGAAGGCATCGCCGTCGGGGAAACCGCCCGGCACGGCGAAGCGCATGTCGTTGGCTTCCAGCGTATAGGGCACGAACAGCTCGGGCTTGCCCGCGACATCGGCCCAGAACGGCAACTCGTCGGCGTAGTTGTCGGCGAAATACAGCATGCCGCCCTGGGCGCTGAGCAGGCGGTACGTGCGGGCCGAGGAGCGGTTGTACCAGCCGACAGCCGGTGCGCCGGTGATCTCGGCATGCAGCGCCAGAGTGTGGGCGATTTCGGCGGCCTCGCCGGCTTCGTCGCCGGGCGGGTCGATGTTCCAGCGCAGGCCGTGGCTGGCGATTTCCCACCCTGCCTCGTTCATCGCCGCCACCGCATCGGGGTTGCGGGCCATCGCCATGGTCACGCCGAAGCAGGTGGTGGCGAGCTTGCGGCGGCTGAGCACCCGCCAGACCCGCCAGAAGCCGACGCGGCTGCCGAATTCCCACAGGCTTTCGGCGGTCAACGCGCGGGTTCCGATCTGCGGCGTGGTGATGTGTTCGGTCAGGAAGGCGACGGAATGGGGGTCGCCATGCAGCACGCTGGCCTCGCCGCCCTCCTCGTAGTTGACGACGATGTTCAGCGCCAGCAGCGCCCC
>JBBQOT010000596.1:0-2729 GCA_038331165.1 Acetobacterales bacterium | reverse complement strand
AGGGCTCGATCAAGATCGACGGCACCGACCTTCGCGAGATCAACCTGGCCCATCTGCGGCGCAGCTTCGGCGTGGTGCTGCAGGACAACGTCCTCTTCCGCGGCACCATCCGTGAGACCCTGCTGTCCGGGCGCCCGGGCCTGACCATCACCGACGTGGTGCGCGCCGCCCGCCTCGCCGGAGCGGAGGAGTTCATCGAGCGGCTGCCGCAGGGCTACGAGACCTGGATCGAGGAGGGTTCGCCCAACCTGTCCGGTGGCCAGCGCCAGCGCCTGGCGATCGCCCGCGCACTGATCCACGACCCGCGCCTGCTGATCCTGGACGAGGCGACCAGCGCGCTCGACCCCGAGAGCGAGGCTCTGGTGAACGCCAACATCCACCGCATCGCCCATGGCCGGTCGATGCTGATCGTGTCGCACCGGTTGTCCTCGCTGGTGGATTGCCACCAGATCATGGTGCTCGACCAGGGCGGCATGGTGGATATCGGCCCGCACAAGGACCTGCTGGAACGCTGCTCGGTGTACCGGCAGCTTTGGCTGCAGCAGCATCGGCACCTGGAATCGACGGGCAAGCCCGCCGGCCCGAAGCCCGTGCTGGCCCAGGGAGACTAAACCCATGGCCCATGCCCCTGTGCCCGCCTCACCCGGCCGTGGCCCCGTCGGCAAGGCCGACGACGTCACGCCCATGCTGCTGGAATTCCAGTCCCCCTCGGCCGCGTTGATCGAGCAGAAAGTGCCGGCGCACAGCCGCTACACGCTGTGGGTGCTGGCATCCATGTTCGCCGCCGCCCTTGTGGTGATGGGCGCGGTGCCGATCGACCGCGTGGTGGTGTCGCAGGGCAAGCTGGTCACCACCATCTCGCATGTGGCGATCCAGCCGCTCGAAACCTCCATCGTCCGCTCGATCGACGTGCGCGAAGGCCAAGTGGTCAAGGCCGGCCAACTGCTGGCACGGCTGGACCAGACCTTCGTGGCCGCCGACGCCGATGCGCTGGAGTCGCAGGTGTCGAGCCTGCATGCCGAGGTGGAGCGGCTGCGCGCGGAGGTTGATGTTGCATCGTATATCGGCGACGGCAGCGCGCCGAGCCAGCTGCAAAGCCTGATCTTCACCCAGCGCAGCGCCGAGCGCGGCTTCCGGCTGGAGAACTACCGCCAGAAGATCGACGGCGTGCGCGTACGCGTGGCCCAGGCGATGGCCGACGTTGAAAGCTACACCACCCGCCTCGCCGTCGCCCGCCAAGTGGAGGGCATGCGCGTGGAGCTGGAACGCCAGGCGGTGGGCAGCCGGCTGAACACCTTCCAGGCCCAGCTTGACCGCAACGAGGCAGGCCGGCTGCTGGATGCCGCCCGCTCCCAGGCGATCAGCGGTCAGCGCGAGATGGAAGCGATGATGGCCGAGCGCGACGGCTACGTCCAACAAACGCGCAACGACTCCTCGCAGCAGCTGACCGAACAGGGGCGCAAGCTGTCCGAGGCACGGGAAAACCTGAACAAGGCCCGCCTGCGACGCGGGCTGGTGGAGGTGCGCGCCGATCGCGACTCCGTCGTCCTCAGCGTGGCGCAGGTCAGCGTCGGCTCGGTGATGCAGACCGCGGAACAGTTCCTGACTCTAGTGCCAGTCGATGCGCCGCTGGAGATCGAGGCGGTGGTGGACGGGCGCGACGCGGGCTTCGTCGGCGTGGGCGATCCGGTGACGATCAAGTTCGACACCTTCCCCTACTCCATCTACGGCACCGCCGACGGCTCCGTGCGGATGATCAGCCCGGACAGTTTCCGCAACCCCAACGAGGATCGCTCCCGCCAGGCAGGCCGGGCGCGTGCGGCCAACGCGGATTTCGGCAACGCCTATTTCCGCGCGCGCATGACGATCGACGCGATGAAGCTGCACCACCTGCCGGAGGGATTCCGCCTCAGCCCAGGCATGCCGGTAACCGCCGACATCAAGATCGGCAAGCGCACCGTGCTGGCTTATTTGTTCTCGCGGGTCATGCCGACCGTCAAGGAAGGGCTGCGCGAGCCATGATGCATCACCGGCGGTCCACCCTTCGGCTGAACAGGGGCGGCTGAGCATGTCGGGGTCGTTGCGCCGGCTGGCGGGGATGGTGTCCTCGACGGCCAGCAAGATCAAGCGCGCGCGCGCATTGATGGAGGCGGGCAAGCCGGCCGACGGCTTCCGCCTGCTGACACCCATCGCCCAAGCCGGGAATGCCGAGGCCGAGTTCCTGGTGGCGCGCTGCTACCTGGAGGGCCGCGGCGTGCCCCCCAGCGCGCCCGAGGGTGCCCGCTGGCTGGAGCGCGCGGCAACAAAGGGCTACCTGGAGGCACAGTCGATGCTCGCCGCGCTTTACCTGCGCGGTATCCCGGGCATGGAGGCGCTGGCCGCCCAGGGCGAGGTCGGCGCGCTGACCGGAGACCGGCCGGCGGCCGCCCTGTTCGGCACCAGCGACGCCGCCAAGCCCGATTTCGAGCGCGCCCTGGCCTGGGCCACGCGCGCCGCCGAAGGCAGATCGTCGGACGGGCAGGCGCTGCTCGGCTTCATCCTCACCTCCGGGCCGGAGGCGATGCGCGACCTCGACCGTGCCGAGATCCTCTACAAGCGCTCGGCCGAGGCCGACTGCCCGCAGGGAAAGCTGGGCTACGCACTGGCCCTGCTGCGCCGCAACGAGCCGGCGCTGGCTACCACCGCCGCCCAGAACCTGCGCGGCGCCGCCGATGCCGGGCTGGCCACCG
>JBBQOT010000595.1:0-2744 GCA_038331165.1 Acetobacterales bacterium | reverse complement strand
AACCGGCTGATCGTCGACGCGGCGCTGGTGCCCGACAAGCTGTTCGTTGCCGCCAACCTGATCTACGACATCGAGGCCTTTCGCCCCAAGGGCGCCGGGCTGGAGCGCGCCTCCACCGGCGGCATCTCCGGCGCGATGACCTACCAGCTGCGCCCGGGCCTCTTCGTCGGTGCGGATATCCGCTACCTCCGCGCCTATGACGGCCTGGCGCTGGACCGCTACCGCGGCTGGGCGGTGTTCGCCGGCCCCACCCTATTCTGGCACGCCACCGAAAACGTCTGGTTCTCGGCCACCTACGCCTTCCAGCTTGCCGGCCGCGAGGTGGGCGTGCCGCAGACCTACGACCTCGGCAATTTTCCGCGCCAGATGCTGAAGTTCAAGCTGGGAGTTGAGTTCTGATGATCCGCACAACCCGCCGCGCCGTTCTCCGCGCCGTTCTGGCCGGCCTGCTCGCCAGCCCGGCCGCCGCCCAGCCGGCGCCCAAGCGCGTGGTGGCCAGCTTCTCGATCCTGGCCGACCTGACCGGGCGCATCGGTGAAGGCCGCATCACCGTCCGCGCCCTCGCCGGACCGGACCAGGACCTGCACGGCTTCGAGCCCCGCCCGTCAGACATCCAGGCGGTGGCGCAAGCCGATGTCATGGTCATCAACGGCCTGGGGCTGGAGGGCTGGGCCGAACGCATCGCAGCGGCCGCCGGGTTCAAAGGCGTCGCCATTGTCGCCTCGCGCGGCGTGGTCGCCTTGAAAACCGGGCATAAGCACGGCCCAGGCGCAGCGGCGCACAGCCACGGCGCCTTCGATCCGCATGCCTGGCAGGATGTGGCCAATGCCAAGCGCTACGCTGCCAACATCCGCGATGGCCTGAGCACCGCCGACCCGGCCGGCCGTGCCGCCTATGCCGCCGGCGCCACCCGCCTGATGGCCGAGCTGGACGCGCTGGATGCTGAAATCCGCGCAATGCTTGCCGCCATTCCGCGCCAGCGCCGCCGCGCCGTGACCTCGCACGAAGCGTTCGCCTACTTCGCCGATGCCTATGGCGTGGACCTGCTCGCCGTGGCCGGCACCTGGCGCGACGCCGAGCCCTCGGCGCGCGAACTCGCTGCCCTTACCGCACAGGTGAAGCGCCAGAACATCCGCGCGCTGTTCCTGGAGAACGCCGGCAACAATGCCGCCCTGCGGGCCCTGGCCAGCGAGACCGGCGTCGCGATCGGCGGCAGTCTCTACGCCGATGCGCTCTCCGCCCCTGGCGGACCAGCCAACAGCTACATCGCCATGATGCGCCACAACGCCCGAACGATTGCCGCGGCATTGCGTTAGTGGCAACGACTACGAAAAGTAATCCATTTTAAGGCAAGGCCAGGACTTTGCCCTGGACCCACCAGGGGCCAAGCCCCTGGACCTTAAATGTATGAAAATAAATGGGTTTCCAAAGGCCGTCGGCCTTTGGTGGGTCCCCGTGGCGCGCCTTCGCGCCGCGACGGCGAAGCTCTGGCCTTGCCTGAACCCGCTCGCCCTGCGTTGACGCGCCGGTCTACATGGGGCGCAATCCTTCCCACGGAGGGTTCCAACCATGTGCGACACCATGGCCGCGCGCGGCGCGGCGACCACCACCGGCTTCACCTTGTTCGCCAAGAACAGCGACCGCGAGCGCAACGAGGCCCAGTTCCTCGAAATGCTCCCCGCGCAGGAGTACGGCCGCGGCGCCGTCGTGCGCTGCACCTATGTCGCCATTCCGCAGGCCGCGCGCACGCATGCGGTGCTGCTGTCGCGCCCGTTCTGGTTGTGGGGTGCCGAGATGGGGGCCAACGAGCATGGCGTGGTGATCGGCAACGAGGCGGTCCATCCCCGCCAACTGCCGCAGCGCCGCTCCACCCTGATCGGCATGGACCTGTTGCGCCTCGGCCTGGAACGCAGCACCAGCGCCGCCGAAGCCGTGTCGGTCATCACTGGCCTGTTGGAACAATTCGGCCAGGGCGGCAGCTGCGGCCATATGGCGAAACGCTACTATGACAACTCGTTCATCATCGCCGACCGTCGCGAAATCTATGTGCTGGAAACCATCGGCCGGCGCTGGGCGGTGGAACGCGCCGGCACCACGCGCGCCATTTCCAACACCTATACCATCACCACCGACAGCACCGCGGCCAGCCCGGACCTGGAGGAATTTGCCCGCGCTGAGGGCTGGTGGAAGGGCAACCGCCCGTTCGACTTCGCAGCCGCCGTCACCAACCCCGACAATCCCGGCCTGTCTGGCGCGCGCGGCCGCTGCGCCCGGGCGACCGACCTCATGGCCCGCCAATCCGGCCGCATCGACACCGCCGCCATGATGGCAAACCTGCGCGACCATGGCGCCGGCGCCGAGGGGCGGGGCGACTTTCACCCGCAACAGATCGACGGCGTTACCATCTGCATGCACGCTGCCGACGGCACGCGACGAGGCCAAAGTGTGGCGGGCCTGGTCAGCGACCTGCGGGAGGTTGGCGCCGTCCATTGGGTCACCGGCACCTCGGCACCCTGCACCTCGATCTTCAAACCGGTGTTCATCGACGCCGGCCTGCCGCCCCAGGGCAAGCGCCCCGGCGACCGCAGCGATGCCGACACGCTGTGGTGGCACCACGAACAACTCCACCGCGCGATGGTGCAAGGCGACTACGCCGCCGCGATGACCTGGTTTCGCCCCGAACGCGACGCGCTGGAAGCCGAGTTCCGGGCGCGCGTTGAAAGCGTGCTCGCCCTGCCCGGCGC
>JBBQOT010000594.1:0-2749 GCA_038331165.1 Acetobacterales bacterium | reverse complement strand
GCCGCGCGTGGGCGGCGCGGGCGCGGCGAGAAGGGCATGCGCGTGACGCCCGCGCAGATGGTCGCTTCCGGCCAGGCGTTCCTGCGGCCCTTCAAGTCGGGCCGCGGCTTCGTCTGGTGCCTGCCGCTGCGCCAGGGCGAGCAAACCGGGCGGCGACGGCGCACCCGGCTTGTGGCGGGTGGCGTGACCGAAGTCGGCACCAGCAACCGTAAGGGGCGCGAGGCCTGGGCGCGCGGGCTGCGGCGCCTGTCAGGGCGATTTGTCGCGGCTTGGGAACGCGAAAGCGGGAGGACGGGATGAGCGCGCGCGAGGCCGCCATAGCGGCGCTGCACAGCCGGCTCGTCACGTCGCTGGCCGCTCGGAACCCGGCGCCGCTGCTGCTGCGGGGCGAGACCATCCCGCAGCGTATCCCCGCCGGCGGCCTGGTTGTCGTCCGTGATGGCGAGACGGTGGAGGAGACGCCGATCCTCTCGCCACTCGCCTGGCAGATCGAGCATCGCGCCGAGGTCGAGATCACCGTCACCGGCGCCACACCCGCCGCGCGCAACACCCTGCTC
This sequence comes from Acetobacterales bacterium, assembly GCA_038331165.1. Lineage (GTDB taxonomy): Bacteria > Pseudomonadota > Alphaproteobacteria > Acetobacterales > Acetobacteraceae > CAMDGX01. The sequence continues at coordinate 2,192 of JBBQOT010000594.1, read as the reverse complement.
GACGCGCTGCTGGTGGATGTCGCCGCGGCCATTGCGGGAAGCCGCACCCTCGGCGGCGCCGTCGAATGGGCACAGCCCGGCAGCGCCACCTTCGAGGATGTCGAATTCGAGGGCGCTGCCGCGGCCCGCGCTGCCGCCATCCCCGTCACCCTGTGGTTCACCGTCGCCGGCTCGCCGCTGGCCTGATCCCCCTCCAGGAGAAAGCCCATGCCCCGTGCCATTGGCGCGAACTGCCGCCTGCTCATGCTGCCCGAGACCACCTACGGCACCGCGCCGGGAAGCAACTGGCGGCGCATGCCGTTCCTGTCCTGCGACCTCGGCGCGGAGCAGCCGCTGCTGGATGCGGACGTGATCGGTGTCGGCAGCAACCGGGATCCGGCGGCACCCTTCCTCGACACGGTGACCGTCGCCGGCCAGGCGGTGGTGCCGGTCGATCTGATCAACATCGGCCATTGGCTGCGCCTGCTGCTCGGCGCGCCCATCACCACCGGCACGACCAACTTCATCCATACCTTCGCTTCGGGCGCGGCCGCACTGCCGAGCAACGCGATGGAGATCGGCTATCCGGACGTGCCGAGCTTTGACGTCTGCACCGGCGTGCGCGTCGACACGCTGGAGATGGACTTCACACCCACCGGCGCGGCGACCGCGACCTTCGGGCTGCTGGGGCAGGGTTCGGTGCGCACCGGTGCCACCTCGGGCGGCACGCCGACCAGTGCGGCCTACACCGCCTTCAACAAGGCGCAGGGGTCGATCACCCGCAGCGGCTCGGCGCTGGCGCAGGTCACCGGCGCGCGGCTCACCTACGCCAACGGTATGGAGGCCGTGCGCACCATCCGCGCCGACCGCCGCGTCGAGGGTGTGGATCCCGGCATCGCGCGCTGCACAGGCCAGATCACGGTGCGCTTCGAGAACACGACGCTGCTCGCCCAGGCGCAGGCCGGCACCTCGGCGGAATTCGCGCTGGCCTTCACCATTGATGCGAACCGCAGCCTGACGATCACGCTGCACGAGGTCTATCTGGCGCTGGCCAAGACGCCGATCGAGGGGCCGGCGGGCGTGGAGGCCAGTTTCGACTTCCGCGCTGCGTTCAACGCCACGGCGACACGGATGATGACGGCGGTGCTTCGGAACCAGCAGGCCGGCACGGAGTATTCGTGAGCGTGAATTTGGCCAGTAAGGTCAGGTTGGCTTCTTCGCCTCAACGATGGCGCGCATCAAGATCGATGCAAATATGAGATGCCGGGCGGCAGATTGAGCCGAGACGCGAAGCTCTGGATCGGGATGCGCGAGTACATTCCGGAATGCCTGATAGGCACCGCGGAGAAGTTCCATATAGCCCTTCTGAGCGCTCATCCCGCTCTCAGTATCCAGATTCTTGATGATCAAGAGTGGCTTTTCAGGTTTGAGCACCTCGTTGATGAGCTTCGCGCCGTCTTCTGGCCTACCCGTCTTGCGACGGATTTCGATGAAGACCTCCTCATAAGCCCGGACCACCGCTTCCTTCATATGTCCGTCGCGGTACAGCGGCAGAGCCGTGTCCCGCACCTTGACGTGCAGGAGGTCATCGAAGCCAAATCGCTTGTCGCTTTCCGGGGGTGGAACTGAGAGGAGCTTCTGGATGGCTCCTTCGATGGTCGGAATGTCGAAGTTCACGATGTCCCAGTAATCGCCGCGGCAGTTGAAATGAATATGCCGACCAAGATTGCTGTTGCCTTTCACCTCTGGGATCAAGGTGACCAGGCTTTCTTGATAGGCCTGCATGGCTTCTTTAACCGCGGGCGGCCCCTCGACCTTGGACTCCTCCATGTCCTGCCATGTCTTTAATGCCAGGGTCCGCATCTTGCTCAAGACCACGAACGCGTCTGTCGCTCGCTTGGCCAATTTTACGTATTCGTCCATTCAATCGGCCCTGCCCTGACGATTGGACGCTAGCTGCTTCGCGACGCAACGCGAAGTACGGGACCGCCACGGTTGTTCGGTCATCTCCAAGCGCAGCCCCCCCGTCGCTCCGCATCCTGAGCATCAGGCTCATCAGACCCATACGAAAGGCCCCAGTGCCGCACGCCGCCCTGACCACCACACCGACGCAGGAGGCGTAACGCATGGCTGACGCCACCCGCCGTGTCTCGGTCCGCCTGTCCCTGGACGACGCCGCCCGCGTCAAGCAGGAGCTGCGCGAGGTCGGCGAG
>JBBQOT010000593.1:0-2757 GCA_038331165.1 Acetobacterales bacterium | reverse complement strand
CACCACGTAGACCACCACCACCACCGCGGCGTTGTGCGCCAGCACCACCACGTTGCGCACCACGATGCGCGCCGCATACAGCGTGAACGGCATGCGCACCGAACGGATCATCCCCTCGTTCGAGGTGAAGGCGACGCAGCTGTCGCTGACCAGGGCGCCAAGGAAATTCCACAGCACCAGCGACAACGCCAGGAACGGGATGTAGTCGCGCAGTTCCAGGCTGAACAGCACCGCGTACAGCACCCCCATGGCGGCAACCATCGCGCCGGTCGACAGGGTCAGCCAGAACGGGCCAAGCATCGAGCCGCGGTAGCGCAGGCGGATGTCGAGCCAGGACAGCGTCCAGACCAGGCGCCACAGCGCCAACCCGCCGCGCAAATCGTGCCAGGCGGCACGATGCCGGTCGGCCCATCGCTGGTTCGCCGACAAGTCGAGAACCACGTGCTCGCTGGGCTGGACATGGGAGGTAGCACTCATCGGGGGCGCGATAGCCGATCCGCCCAACCGAGGCAACCAAATGCGCCGATCGGGCGCTGGTTCAGATGGAGAACGATACCGAACGCATTGAAGGGCAACCCATCGATCGGAAAGGCCAGGGCTTTGCCCTGGACCCACCAGGGTCCAAGCCCCTGGACCTTAAATGTATGACAATTCAGCGATTTCCAACGGCCGACTTCCCTTGGGAAATCCCAGTTCATGAATCGATTGAAGTCCAGGGTACAGCCCTGGCCTTGCCTAATCAGCCCGCGACCCTGCCGATCCTGGTGCGCGCCCCGCGGGTCAGCACCACCCGCTCGTTCGGCTGGAACGCTTCCTCGTTGGTCTGCACCACCGAGATGGTCTGGCCGTTATCCTCGCGGATGATGAACTCCATCGCCTGCCCGCCGGTCGCGGCACCCTCCACCGCGCTGCCAGTGATACCGCCGATGATGGCGCCGCCGATGGCACCCAGGATGCGAGTGCGCGGGTCGCCGCCGATGAAACTGCCCGCGGTCGCCCCCGCCGCCGCTCCGCCGAAGGTGCCAACGCCAGAAGACCCGCCTTGCACGGTAACCGGGCGCATCGACACGATCACCCCGTAGGTGACCTCGGCCGAGCGGCCGATATCGGCTCGCGTATAGGTGGTGTTGGTGTTGCGCGGGCCGCAGGCGCCCAGGCCGAGCACGGCGGCGGCGCAGAGTGCCGCGATCAGGAAGCGGGAGGGTGCGGGCATCATCGTTCTCCTCGTCGGCCGGCCGATCTAGCATAGATTATCCGGCCTATCACACGTTGATCGGCCGACACATCTTCTGCCCGACATTTGCGGCGGGATCACGGCCGCCAAAATCTTGCCTTGGTCATCGGCATACGATAAGGACTTAGGCTGCTTTGCTGCGGTCGTCGCTGAGCGGATGCCCCCAAGGTGCCCGTTCCCGATGGCCCGGCGTGCTGAATGGCCCAGAACGCTGAATGGCCCAGAACCCTGGGCGCCGGTGACGGAGAGTGTGCCGCATGATGTATTCCAGCCGGTCGGCGGCCACGATGCGCCTGGTACTGTGCCTGACCGCAGTCGGTCTGCTGGCGGCGTGCTCGTCCAGCAAGACCCATGTTGCGCGCAGCGCCGGCGACTATGCCGCGCGCGCCAAGGGCAACTACGCCCCGCCCGGCCCGCCCAGCGACCCCTGGGGCCCCTATATCGCCAAGGCTTCAACCCGGTTCGACGTGCCGGAACGCTGGATCCGCGAGGTGATGCGCGTCGAATCCGGCGGCCAGATGTACCAAGGCGGCCGACTGACCACCTCGGGCGCCGGCGCCATGGGCCTGATGCAGGTGATGCCGGGCACCTATGAGGAACTGCGGATGCGCCACGCGCTAGACGACGATCCGTTCGACCCGCATGACAACATCCTCGCTGGCACCGCCTATATCCGCGAAATGTACGACCTCTACGGCTCGCCCGGCTTCCTCGCCGCCTACAACGCCGGGCCGCGGCGATTCGAGGATTACGCCATCCGCAACCGCGGGCTGCCGAACGAAACCCGCCGCTACGTCGCCAAGATCGCGCCCAGCATCAGCGACCACAAGCCGCAGCGCGAATCCGACGCCGCGGTGCTGGCGATGTACCAGATCCCCGCCGATATCCCCGCCGGCCCGCGCTACCCGCGCGGCCAGGCGCCGGTGGCGTTGGCCCAGGCTACGCCGGCCCGCTCGTCGGCTGACCGCGACGACGTCAGGGTCACCGCGGTGAACCTGCCGCCGCCCATCCCGCCCGCCTTTGTGGCGCAGAGTGCCGCGGCACGGCCGGTCGCCATGGCGATGGCCGCGCCGCCGGCCATGGCCGCAGCACGCGGCTTCTCGCTGATCGCCCCCGCCCATGCCGGCAGCATGCCCGCACGGCCGACCGCGCTGGCCGGCACCACCGGAACCTGGGCGATCCAGGTCGGCGCATTCGCCAGCGAGGGCCTGGCCCGCGCCGCCGCCGATGCCGCCCGTGGCCACGCCCGCGACGTGCTGGCCAACGCCCGCCCAGCCGTGGGTGCGGTGCGCGGCGGCCGCGCCACCCTGTACCGAGCGCGCCTGGCCGGATTGTCGCGCGAAGCCGCCATGCAGGCCTGCGAGAAACTCGCGCGCAGCCGCGGCGCCTGCATCGTGTTGCCGCCGGACGCGTAAAGTGGAAGATAGGGAAGGGAAGGCCAGGGGCTTTGCCCCTGGACCCCACCAGGGACCCGAGGTCCCTGGACCCTCATCCCTGAAGCGCCTTCGGCTAGAGGGGCCAAC
>JBBQOT010000592.1:0-2764 GCA_038331165.1 Acetobacterales bacterium | reverse complement strand
TGGCCGCGGGCGTGATGCGCGTCGAGGCGCGGGTGGCCGCGGGCACCGCCGGGGCCACCATACTGGGTGGGGGGCTCCTGCGGCCCCGGCCCTAATCACCCCCCCCCCCGGCGCCGCCGGGGGTGAAGATCACGGCGCGCGCCTTTGGCCGCGATCGGCGCTATCCGATCACCAACGGCTTCACGAGCCTGATCGCATGAGCGACCTGTTTGCCCCCGATGGCGGCTGGCGCGTGCGCATCCTCGATCTTTCGGCCGATAGCAGTGACAACGTGGTGGAGGAGATCAAGGGGTTTCCCACCCTGATGCAGGCCAATGCCTTTGCGCGGCGCTATGTGCGCGATTCCGTGGAGTTGTGCCGCGCGCCCGGGCTGGCGTCGCGCGAGGTGCTGGAGGCGTGGTTCGCCTTTGGCGAGAATGCCGAGGTGGTCGATGGCGGCGAGGCCGGCTGGCAGAGCGGGACCGAACTGTCGGATTTTGCCGACCGGCCGGCCAACGACGAGGACCGCGACTGGCGGGCGCTCGATCCGCGCCTGGATGACGACGACGCCGAAGACGACGACGCGTGAGCCTGATCCTCGCGGCCATCCCTGCCGCCGGCGCGCTGCCGCTGGGGCGTGCCCGGCTGGTGCATGCCGCCTGGGCCGAGGCGCGGCGGATCGGGGCGCAGTTCGTGCTGGCGCTGGACGACACCGCACCGGCGCGACCGGGAGTGCCGCTGGATGGTCTCGCCTGGCTGGGGCTCGACTGGGACGAGGCGTTTTTACGCAGCGACCATGCGGAGCGCTATGCGGCGGCGGCCGATCGGTTGGAGGCCGCGGGTCGGCTGTATCCCTGTTTCGAGAATGCCGACGAATTGCGGTCCAAGGCCGAGCGGCAACGGCGGCAAGGGCGGCTGGTGCGCTACGACCGCGCCATGCTGAAGCTGACGCCGGCGCAACGCGCGGCGGCCGAAGCCGGCGGCAAGCGGGCGCATTGGCGGTTCAAACTGGCGGACGGCGTGATCGCCTGGGACGACACCAGCGCCGGGCGCTGCACCGTCGCGCTGCCGAGCATGTCGGACCCGGTGCTGCGTGAGGCCGACGGGCGGATCGACCCGGCGCTGGCGCTGGCCGCCGACGACGTGGCGCTGGGGGCGAGCCATATCGCCTCCGGCGCCGAAATGCTGGCGCAGACCGCGGTGCACCTGGACCTGCTGGCGGCACTGGGGGCCGGGAGCCGGGTGCTGACCCACCTGGCAGCACCCGTGGAGGAAGGCGGGCGGCGGTTGCAGGGGCAGTCGCTACGGGCGCTGCGGCAGGATGGCATCGCACCGGGCGGGCTGCGGGGATGGTTCGCGACGCTGGCGCGGCAGGCCACGCCACGGGCCGCTATCGCCGACCTGCTGGCGGCGAACCGGCTGGCCTTGGCAATCACGCCGTTCGCCGACGTCGCGCATATGCTGCCGGGGGTGGACGAGGCGCGGTGGCTGGCGGTGCGAGGGGGGATCGATTTGATTACCGAGGCGCGGGGGGAGATGGGGTAGCGGGGGAGGGAAGGGAAGACTTCTTTTTGTGAACAAAAAGAAGCAAAAAAACTTTACCCGATTAGCGGTATGTTCCGGTTATGGAACGATTTAGGCGCGGTTCGGAGTGCTTCGTCAGGTGGGCGAAAATTTGCGGTTTGGCCGGGTGGGATCGTTGGGCCAAGGGGCACGCAAGCGGCCCGGTGAATAGTTCAGCCAGGCGCGGCGTTCGCGCGCGGTGACGGGTTGGACCGCTGGCGGGGGCCGAGGTGGGCGCGGCGCGCGCGGACGCGGCGGCAGGCGCAGGATGTCGGGCAACTCGGTGGCGAACATGCGGAACAGCGGGCGCAAGATGCGGCCGGCCTGCGGCGCGGCGGCCAGGAGCTCCGCCATCTCCGGGCTGGCAACCAGGGTCTGGAACTGGCCGATGTGCTGGGCGGTGGGCTGGACCAGACGCACAAGCCAGCCGTTGCGCGATGGCAGGCGCGGCTTTGGCGCGCGGGGAACTGCTTCGGCCGCGATCGGTGCGGGACGCGCCGGGCGCGCGGGGCGCGGGCGTGGCGTGAGCTTGCCGGCTTTCCAACGGGCGATGAGGCGTTCGAGCCTCGGCGCGGCGCGGTGGAGGTAGTGGTAGACCAGGGCCAGGACGGGTTCGAGGTGGCGGTTCATGGCGAGATGGGCGCCGATCCTGACGCCGATGCCGCCAATGATCGCGCCGAGCCTGCCGGCCAGCGTGGTGGGCTCAGGTGGGGATGTGCTCCAGAAGGTCATGTTAGTTATATACGTTAGACTGTGCGCCGCTGCAAGGGGAAAATCTGCGGCCGCCAGGACAGTCGGGTGAAGGGAAAACCATTCTCAGGCCGTCCATGCGAGCCCTTACGAAACAATCCAGCGTCACGACGAGGCCTTTCGGGCGGGTCTGGATTGCTTCGCAAGGGCTCGCAATGACGGTTTCTGGGGGGAGATGGCCGCAAGACCCGAATGCCGCCCTTCAACCGATTGCCCTGGCGCGGCCGAACATCGCCTGCCGGGCGGTTCGGCGTGCTAGCCCGATGCGGGTGGATCCCGGCTCTTGCCGCTTGTGAGCGCAGGTTCCATCTTTGTGGGATCGATCCCTCCTGTGCCGGGCCCCTGGATGATTCATTACAACCTGCGTTGCGACGACGGACATAAGTTCGATAGCTGGTTCAACAGCTCGGCCAGCTTTGACAAGCAGGCCAAGCGGGGATTGCTGGAATGCCCGCATTGCGGGAGTGCGAAG
>JBBQOT010000591.1:0-2772 GCA_038331165.1 Acetobacterales bacterium | reverse complement strand
ACCGCGAAGAAGATCAGCAACGCAACCAGGCCGACCTGGAGCAGGAGGCCCATGAAGCCGGCGAAGCCGGCCATGCCGCTGAAGAAGCCGCCGCCCATCATCATGCCGATCAGGCCGGCGCCGAGCAGGCCGCCGGCGAGGCCGCCCATTAGGCCGCCGCCGAACATGCCGCGCGACGGAGCAGCCGCCGCGGCCGCGGCCGGTGCGGGGGTGCCTGGCTGGGTTACGCTGCGCTGCATCGGTGCTGCGGTGCCCGGCGCGGTGTTGGTGGCGGGTGGCGCGGTGTAGGTGCGGCTGCCACGGCTGCCCGAGGAGCTGCCGCGTCCGGCCGCGGCATCGGCCAGAGTCGGCGCAAGCACCAGGGCCAGGGCGGCGGTCGCGGCAATCAGAAGGGGGCGGCGCATCTGTGAATGGTCTCCCAAGAATTTCGTTGCCCCAAGATATAGCGCGCCCGGCGTCCGGTTCGAGCGAAATTCAGCTACCGGCGAGTGTCATTTCGGTAATGCGGAGGGTCGGCGCGTCCATGCCGCGGCGCAGACGCAGGTCGTTGGCCGCCGAGAGGCCGGCGAACATATCTTGCAGGCGCCCGGCGATGGTGATTTCGGCCACCGGCTCGGCGAGCACGCCGTCGCGGATCATGAACCCGGCGGCGCCGCGGCTGTAGTCGCCGGTCACGCCGTTGACGCCCATGCCGATCAGCTCAGTGACGTACAGCCCCTCTTTGATGTCGGCCATCAGGGCCGCGGGCGATAGCGTGCCGGCGGCGAGATACAGGTTGGTCGGTCCGGGCGAGGGCGGCCCGCCGGTGCCGCGGCTGGCATGGCCGGTGCTGCGCAGGCCGAGTTGGCGGGCGCTGCGGCTGTCGAGCAGCCAAGTGGTCAGAATGCCATCCGCCACCAGTTCCATGCGCTGCCCCGCCACGCCCTCGCCATCGAACAGGCGGGAGCGCAGGCCGCGGCGGCGGTGCGGGTCGTCGATGATGGTGATGCCGGCCGGGAAGATGCGTTGGCCCAGGCTGTCCTTCAGGAAGCTGGTGCCGCGCGCAACCCCGGCGCCGTTGATGGCGCCGGACAGGTGGCCGATCAGGCTGGCCGCCACGCGCGGGTCGAACACCACCGGCAGCCGCCCGGTTTTGGGCCGCGTCGGGTTCAGCCGGGCGATCGCCCGCTCGCCGGCGCTGCGGCCGATCGCCGCGGCGTCGTCGAGATCGGCGAGGTGCACGGCGGAGGAATAGTCGTAGTCACGCTGCATGCCGGTGCCGCTGCCGGCCAATGCGGTGGCCGAGATCGAATGCCCGGAGCGCACGGTGCGCCCGGCGAATCCCGCCGTGGTGACCAGTACCACCTCGGTGCGCGAGTAGCCGGCCGAACCGCCCTCGGAATTGTTCACGCCGGGCACCGCCAGCGCGGCAGCCTCGGCCATGTTGGCGACCGCGATCAGCGCTGCCGCATCGGGCTCGGACGCATCCTCCAGATCGAGGTCAAGTGCCACAACCGGCCCAGCCTCGTCCGCCAGCCCGCCGTATGGGTCGTCGGGCACCACGCGGGCCATCGCCACGGCGCGCTCGGCAAGTGCCGAAAACCCCGCGGGATCGACGGCGGTGGACGATACCACGGCCGAGCGCCGGCCGACGAACACGCGCAGGCCGAGGTCGCGGCCCTCGGCGCGTTCGAGCTGTTCGGTATGGCCGAGCCGGCGCTGCACCGACAGTGAGGTGCCGGCGACCAGCACCGCGTCGGCCGCATCGGCGCCGGCCGCGCGCGCCCGGGCGATCAGGTCGGCCATCAGGTTCATGGAGGCGTGGCGGGCATCGCTCATGCCGCCAGCCTTTCGCGGATGCGGCCGAGGTCGGGCACCTGCCCGGCCGGGCCCATGGCGGCCAGGGTCGGTGGGGTGCGGAACACCTTGGCCGCGGCGCGCTGCACGTCGGCGATGCCCACCGCCTCGATCCGCTGCACCGTTTCGGCGGTCGGGATCACCCGGCCGAATACCTGGATCTGGCGGGCCAGCTGTTCGCAACGGCTGCCGGTGCTTTCCAGCGACATCAGCAGGCCGGCCTTCACCTGTGCCCGCGCGCGGGCGAGTTCGGCGGGCGAGACCTGGCTTTGCACCTTCTGCAGCTCGTCCAGCGTGACCGGGATCAGTTCGGCCGCCTCGCTTTCGCCGGTGCCGGCGTAGATGCCGAACAGCCCGCCATCCATGCACGGCGCGGTGAAGGAGTAGATGGAATAGACCAGCCCGCGCTTTTCGCGCACCTCCTGGAACAGGCGCGACGACATACCGCCGCCCAGCAGGGTTGACAGCAGCATGGTCGGGTAGAAATCGGCATCGCCATAGGCGACCGAGGGGAAGCCGAGCACGATGTGCACCTGGTCCAGGTCGCGCGCCTCGCGGAATTCGCCGCCGGTGTAGATGCCGGGCAGCGCGGGCGGGGCGCGGTCGGTGGGCAGGTCGGCGAAGTGCTGTGCGACGAGGTCGACGAAGCGGTCATGGTCGAGGTTGCCGGCGGCGGCCACCACGGTGTTGCTCGCGGTGTAGTGGCGCTTCATGTAGCCCATCAGCGAATCGCGCTTCATGCTGCGGATGCGCGCCTCGGTGCCCAGCACCGGGCGGCCCATCGGCTGGCCGGGGTAGGCGGTTTCCTGGAAATGGTCGAACACGATGTCGTCGGGCGTGTCGTTGGCCTGGCCGATCTCCTGCAGGATCACGCCGCGCTCGCGCTCCAGCTCGTCGGGGTCGAAGGTGGAGTGGGTGAGGATGTCGCCGATCAGG
>JBBQOT010000590.1:0-2803 GCA_038331165.1 Acetobacterales bacterium | reverse complement strand
GGTGATGGACGTGGTGGTGAGTGTGCTGGTGCTCAGCTTCGGTGCCTTCCTGCTGCTGCCGGCGGCGATTGCGGTCAAGCTGCAGGATGGCGGCCCGGTGATCTACGCCCAAACCCGAGTCACGCGCGGCGGCCGGCATTTCCGCATCCTGAAGCTGCGCACCATGCGGGTCGATGCCGAACGTGGTGGCGCCGTGTGGGCGTCCGCCGGAGACAGCCGCATCACCCGCGTAGGGCGGTTCCTGCGCCACACCCGCATCGACGAACTCCCTCAATTGTTCAACGTGCTGCGCGGCGAGATGTCGCTGGTGGGCCCGCGCCCGGAGCGGCCGGAATTCATCGTCGAACTGGCCGAGAAGATCCCGCTGTACGACGAGCGCCACACGGTGAAGGCAGGGCTGACCGGCTGGGCGCAGATCAACTACCCGTACGGCGCCTCGATCGAGGATTCCAGGGCGAAGCTGGGCTACGATCTGTACTACGTGAAGAATTTCTCCGTGCTGTTCGACCTGCTGATCATCCTGCAAACGTTGCGGGTAGTGTTGTTTCCGGCGGCGGCCGGGGCGCGGTAGCCGGGTTTACAATTCCTCGTCCTGGACCTTCTTGAAGAGCGTCTTGAGGCGTTCCTGGGCGCCGGGCAGGTGCGGGGCGAGGTCGACCACCTTTTCCCAGGCGCGCAGCGCGCCGGTGAAATCGCCGCGGGTTTCGGCGAGTCGGGAGAGGGTTTGCAGGGCGCCGAAATGGCGGGGCTCGCGGCGCAGCACCTCCTGGATGTCGGCCAGCGCGCCGCGATAGTCGCCCAAGGTGGCACGGGTCATGGCGCGACGGTTGTACGCCTCCATGTACTCGGGATCGATGAGCAGCGCGGCGTCGAAATCGTCCAGCGCCTCGTCGTCGGCGTCGTTGCGCAGGTTGCGGGTGCCTTTGCCCAGCAATAGCGCCGCTACCGGGGCACCGGCGCGCAACCAGGACTCACGGAGTTTGGCTTCGAAGCCGGCCGCAGCTTGCTCGGTGTCGGCCTTCTTGAGCGCATCGAGCAACGCATCGGTCTCGCCGCGCCGGGCATCTGGCGGCACCTGGGCCGCAACCGGAGCCTGGGCGAGCGCGGGCAGCGGGGCAAGCAGGAGGGCGAGGAGGAGTGTTATCCACATCGCGGCATGGTGCCGTGGCGACGGGTGGCGGCGCAAGCGGGATCCGCGAGGTCGCGCGTCAACACCATGTCGCCCTCGGCCGCGGCGCCGGTGGGGAGCAAGCCGCAGCTGCGGTAGAGCGCCCGGGCGGGAGCGTTGGCCGGGTTGACCAGGAGGCTGAGGCGACGGGCAGGGGTGTGCGGGTGCGCAGCAGGGCAATGACAGCTTCCATGGCGGCGCGGGCATGGCCCCGGCGCTGGTGGCGGTGGTCGACGAAGAAATGGAACAGCCAGATGTGACCGGGGTCAACCGGGCGGTGGGTCAGGGCGAGGAAGCCGACCGGAGTGGCGCCGCGCAGCATCAGCAGCGGGGTCCAGGCATGGCCCGCGGCGCCGACATATGCCTTTGCGAGTGCGACAGCGGCCACTGGCAGGTGGTCGGCGACGAAGGCAAGCTGGTCCGCCGTGACCTCCAGCGCCAGAGCAGCGCGCCAGTTGCCGGCGGTGACCGGGGCGAGGGTGAGCATCCTATCCCGCCAGATTGTCCTGCCCTTCCGGCGCCAATCCGTGCGGAACGGGGCCGCCGGCCATCCAGTCGAGCAGTTGGACGGTATGGATTACCGGCAGCCCGTCGCCCTGCAACTGGGTCATGCAGCCGATATTGCCGGCGGCGATCAGGTCGGGCCGGGTGGCGTGCAGATGGGCGAGCTTGCGTTCGCGCAGGCGGGCACTGATGTCGGGCTGCAGCATGTTGTAGGTACCGGCGGAGCCGCAGCAGAGATGAGGCTCGGCCGGTTCCACGATACGGAAGCCGGCTTTTTTCAAAAGATCCTTGGGTTGGGCGGTAATCTTCTGGCCGTGCTGGAGGCTGCAAGCGCTGTGATAGGCGACCGTCAGGCCAGGCGCCGCCCGCGTCGGCGCGTAGCCAATACGGACCAGATACTCGGTGATATCCATCGCCAGGCTGGCGATGCGGGCGGCCTTGTCGGCCATAGGCGTGGCGCGGTGGAGAAAGCCGTAATCCTTCACCGTGGTGCCGCAGCCCGAGGTGTTGATGATGATGGCATCCAGCCCCTGCCCGTCCAGCTCGCGGGTCCAGGCATCGATATTGGCCCCGGCGCTGGCCATGGCGGCGGCGTGGTGGCCCATGTGGTGGGTCAGCGCGCCGCAGCAGCCCGCACCCTGGGCGACGACGACCTCGATGCCCAGCCGGGTCAGCAGCCGGATGGTGGCATCGTTGATGGCGGGGTCGAGCACCTGCTGCGCGCAGCCGGCCAGCAGGGCGACGCGGCCGTTGCGCGTGCCCTGTGCGGGGTGGCTGCGGGCGCCGTCGAGCGGGCTGCGGCCGGGAATTGTTTTCGGCGTGAGTTTCAGCATGGCGCGCAGGCGTTTGGAGAAAATGCCGTCGCCGGGGATCAGCGCGGCGAACGGACGGGCCAGGCTGGCGGCCATCAGCGCGGCGCGCATGCGGTTCGGATAGGGCAGAATGCGGGCCAGCGTCGCGCGCAGCCAGCGTTCGTGCCAGGGCCGCCGGTAGGTGTCCTCGATATGGTGCCGGGCGTGATCGACCAGGTGCATGTAGTTCACGCCGCTCGGGCAGGTGGTCATGCAGGACAGGCACGACAGGCAGCGATCGACATGGCGCACCACCTCCTCGGTGGCGGGCCGGCCCGAC
>JBBQOT010000589.1:0-2816 GCA_038331165.1 Acetobacterales bacterium | reverse complement strand
ACCCGAGGTCCCTGGACCCTCATATGGTTCGCCTTTGGCGAGAGGGGCCATCGCGGTGGTTCGTACAGCCTCGTTGGCCCCTCTCGCCGAAGGCGAACTAAACGAAAGGGGTCTGGGGCCGCCGGCCGTCACGCGTGAGCGTGCTTCGCACGACGCGGGTCCAGGGCAGAGCCCTGGCCTTCCTTCCTGAGGCACCCCCCGCATCACCCTTCGTCGGTATCGGTGGCGAGGGTGGCGAAACGGGTGCGGTGCAGGGTGGCGGAGCCGTAGAGATTGCACAGGACCATGGCTTTGCGCAGGAACAGGCCCGGGTCGGCTTCGTCGGTGTAGCCGATGCCGCCGTGGAGTTGGATGGCTTGGCGGCAGACCAGCATGCCGGAGTCGGAGGCGCGGGCTTTGGCGCGGGAGACGGCAGCGAGGCGGGCGGGGCCGGACAGGCCGGCATCAAGGGCGGCGGCGACGGATTCGATGCTGGCGCGGGTGAGGGCGACCTGGATTTTCAGGTCGGCGGCGCGGTGTTGCAGTGCCTGGAAGCTGCCGATTGGTTTGCCGAACTGCACGCGGGTTTTCAGGTAGTCGATCGTCATGGCGAACACGCGGTCCATGGCGCCGAGGAGGTAGGCGGCGGTGGCGAGGGTGGCTTCTTCGAGGGCTGCGGCGAGGTCGCCTGCCACCGGGGTGCAGGGGGTGTCGGCCAGCGACAGGGTGCCGAAATTGCCGCCGTCCTGGGTGCGTTCGACGGTGAGCGACAGGCCGGGCGCGTCGCGTTCGACCAAAGCGAGGCCGTCGCGGCCGGAAACGAGGAAAGCGTCGGCGCCGGCGGCCATTGGGACGAAGACTTTTTTGCCGGTTGCCCGGCCGGCGGAGACCGTGGTGTGGCCGGCGGTGTCGAGCGTGTTGGCACGCTCCTGCCAGGCCGGGATGACGATGCGATCGCCGGACAGGATGGCGCTGACATGGGGGGTGGCGGCGAGCACGCGGGCGGCCATGGCGACGGAGATGAGTGGTTCCGGGGCGAGGGCGGCGCCCATTTCCTCGGCGATGGCGCAGTATTCCGCCATGCCGAGTGCCGAGCCGCCGGCGTCTTCGGGCAGGCGCAGGCCGGGCCAGCCCATCTCGGCCATCTGCTTCCAGACGGCGCGGTCGAAGCCGGGGTCGTTGAAGCGCAGTGCGCGGATGCGGCGCAGGTCGCCGGTGCGCGGGGCGAGGCCGGCCGCACTGTCGCGGATCAGGCGGACGCTTTCGGCGCGGTCGTCGGAGGAAGCGGCGCTCATTGTCGGGCGCTCAGCTGGCGAGGTGGAGTTCGGCCTCGGACTGGGCGCGGGCTTGTTCCAGGGTGATGCCGGGGGCGAGTTCAACCACGACAAAGCCGCGTTCGGTGACGTCGAACACGCCGAGATTGGTGATCACGCGCTTGACGGCGCCAAGCGCGGTGAGCGGGTAGGTGCACTTGCGGACCAGCTTCTTGCCGCCCGACTTGGTGGTGTGGTCCATGATCACCCACAGGCGCTTGGCGCCGGCGGCGAGGTCCATGGCACCGCCCACGGCGGGGGCTGCGTCGTTGTCACTGGTCGCCCAGTTGGCGATGTCGCCGTTATCGGCCACTTCGAAGGCGCCGAGCACGCAGAGGTCGAGATGGCCGCCACGGATCATGGCGAAGCTGTCGGCGTGGTGCACGAAGCTGCCGCCGGGGCGCAGGGTGACGTGCTGCTTGCCGGCGTTGATCAGCCAGGGATCGCGCTGGTCCTCGGGCGGCTTGGGGCCCATGCCGAGCACGCCGTTCTCGCTGTGGAACACCACCTCGCGGTCGAGCGGCACGTAGTCGGCGATTCCGGTGGGCATGCCGATGCCGAGATTCACGTACCAGCCCTCGGGGATGTCCTGCGCCGCGCGCTCGGCCATCTCAAGGCGGTTCCAGCCTTTCGCTTCAACCTTTGCGTCCATGTGCGTTGCTCCTGATCAGAACGATTACTTAGAACGGGGGGTCGCCGTAGGGGATATGGATGACCCGGTCGACGAAGATGCCGGGGCACATGACGTGCTGCGGGTCGATGGCGCCGAGTTCGACGATGTGCTGGGTTTGCACGATGGTGGTAGCGGCCGCGGTGGCCATGACCGGGTTGAAGTTGCGGCCGGCGAGCTTGAAGGTGAGGTTGCCCCAGCGGTCGGCCTCCCACGCTTCGACCAGGGCGATGTCGCCGGGCAGGGCCTGTTCCAGGACCATGAGGCGGCCGTTGATCTCGCGCACCTCCTTGCCCTCGGCCATTTTGGTGCCGACGCCGGTGGGGGTGAAGAAGGCGCCAACGCCGGCACCGGCGGCGCGGATGCGCTCGGCCATGGTGCCCTGGGGGACGATCTCCAACTCGATCTTGCCGGCGCGGTAGAGCTCCTCGAAGATGGTCGAGTTGCTGCGCGGGAACGAGCAGATCAGGCGGCTGACGCGGCCTTGTTCCATCAGGGCGGTGAGGCCGGTGGTGCCGCCGCCGGCGTTGTTGGCGACGACGGTGAGGTTCTTGACGCCGGTCTCGATCAGCGCGTCGACCAGGGCGTTGGGCTGGCCGACCAGGCCGAAGCCGCCCAGCAGCACCGTCATCCCGTCCTTCACGCCCTGCATGGCCTCGGCCATGGTCTGGACGATCTTGTTGATCATGCTGCCGCCATCCTGTCGTTGGTCGTTGCTGTCATTCGATCATGGCGGCAGCGCGGCGCGGCGGCAAGCCGAGGCACAAGCAAGGAAGGCCAGGGCTCTGCCCTGGACCCGCTGGGGCCGGCGGCCCCAGACCCCTTTCGTTTAAGCGCCTTCGGCTAGAGGGGCC
>JBBQOT010000588.1:0-2823 GCA_038331165.1 Acetobacterales bacterium | reverse complement strand
GCCCCTGGTTGTTCCCGAGCAAAGCCCTGATCTTGCCTGGCCAAGAATTGTGCCCTACGGCGGTTCGTATCAGGTATTTAAGGTCCAGGGGCTTGGCCCCTGGTGGGTGCAGGGCAAAGCCCTGCCCTGCCTTACCGTTCGTGAACACCGTCGGCGGTTGCTATCAACCGCGGCGCAGCGCCCGCCACACCCGCTCCGGCGTTGCCGGCATATCGAGCAACAAGCCGCCGGCGGTGGTGATGGCATCCATCAGCGCGTTCATCACCGACGGCGCCCCACCTGCCGCGCCGGCCTCACCGCAGCCCTTGATGCCGAGCGGGTGGGTGGGTGCCGCGGTCGGCAGCGTTTCCAGCACCAGGGCGGGCAGTTCGTCGGCGCGCGGCAATTGATAGTCCATGAACGAGCCGGTCAGCACCTGGCCGCTATCGGGGTCGTGCACCACGCGCTCCATCGCCGCCTGGCCGATGCCCTGGGCGACGCCGCCTTGCAACTGGCCTTCCAGCATCATCGGGTTCAGCACGCGGCCGAAATCGTGCAGCATGGTGTAGCGTTCCAGGGTCCAGGCGCCGGTCTCGGGGTCGATCTCCACTTCGGCGATGTGGCAGCCGTTCGGGAAGGTGGGGCCGTCGGGCTTCCAGGCGCCGGTGCCGTCGAGCATCGCACCCGGGTTTAGTCGCCGCGCCACTGCGGACAGGGTCACGCGCCGGTCGGTGCCGACGATGCTGAACGCGCCATCGGCGAAGGCGACGTCGACCGCGGCGGCCTCCAGCGCATCGGCGGCCAGCGGCAGCGCCTTGGCGATCAAATCAGCCGAGGCTTCGCGCAGCGCCACGGACGAAATCGGGATCGACGCCGAGCCGCCGGTGCCGTGGCCCGAGGGGATGCGGTCGGTATCGCCCTGCACCACGTCGATATCGTCGAAATCGACCCCGAGCTGGTCGGCGATAAGCTGGGCATAGGCGGTCTCGTGGCCCTGCCCGTTCGACATCGAGCCGAGCAACGCCGTCACCCGCCCGTCCGGGCGCAGTTCCAGCCAGGCATTCTCGCCCCAGCTTCCGGCCACGCGCTCGCAGTAATGCGCCCAGCCGAAGCCGCGCAGTTTCCGCGTTGCCGCGGCCAGTGCACGACGGGCCGGGAAACCGGCGTGGTCGGCGCGCAGCAGCGCGGTGTCGAGCATGCGGGGGAAATCACCGCTGTCGTAGTTCAGGCCGAGAGCGGTGCGGTAGGGATATTCCGCCGGGTGCAGCATGTTGCGCCGGCGCAGCACCAGCCGGTCGACGCCAAGCACGGATGCGGCGTGATCGACCAGGCGCTCCAGCAGGTAGACGGCCTCTGGCCGGCCGGCGCCGCGATAGACCTCGGTCGGTGCGGTGTGGCTGAACGCGCCAGTTACTGCCACGTGGATCGCTGGCAGGCGGTAGACGCCGGCCAGCGCGGGCATGTTGGCGGTGGGCGAAAGCTGCCCCTTGGGCGCCAGATAGGCGCCGATCGCGGCCACCGAGCGGACGCGCAGCGCCAGGAAATTATGCGCCGCATCGAGTGCCAGCTCGGCGGTGTAGACGTTGTCGCGCGCCTGGTAGTCGGACAGGAAGCCGTCGCCACGTTCGCCGATCCAGGCGACCGTGCGGCCAGTTTTCTGCGCCGCCCAAAGCACGAGAATCTGTTCGGGGTAGAGCGCGTTCTTGATGCCGAAGCTGCCGCCGACATCGGCCACCGTCACCCGCACCCGGTCGCGCGGGATGCGGAACACCTCGTCGGCCAGCGCCTCTTTCAGCCCGTGCGGCATCTGGGTGCCGGTGGCCAGGGTGTAGCGGCCGGAGGTGGCATCGTAGTCGCCGATGGCGCCGCGCGTTTCCAGCGAGCCGACATGGATGCGGTTGTTAAGCGTGTCGAGCCGGACGGTGTGGGCGGCATGCGCAAAGGCGGCATCGACGGCGGCAGCGTCGCCGGCCTGCCAACGGAAACAGGCATTGCCTGGCGCCTCGTCCCAGACCAGCGGCGCACCGGCGGCGGCGGCGGCGGCGGTGTCGGTGACCGAAGGCAGCACCGCGTACTCAATGAGCACAGCCTCGGCAGCGTCGCGCGCCTGCTCAGCTGTTTCGGCGACGACCATTGCCACGGTCTCGCCGACATGGCGCACCCGGCCGCGCGCCAGGGCGGGGTGCTCCGGGCGATACAGAAAATCCTGGGTGGCCGGCGTGCCGGGCAAGCGGATCAGCGGTCCGCCGGGGGTGACGCCGCCCAGCCCGGCGGCGGCATAGTCGGCACCGGTCAGCACCGCCAGCACGCCGGGCATCGCCGCGGCCGCTGTGGTGTCGACCGCCACGATGTCGGCATGGGCGTGCGGGCTGCGGATCATCAGTGCGTGGGCGGCGCCGGGTGCCACCAGATCGGCGGTGAAGCGGCCTTGGCCCAGGAGCAGGCGCAGATCCTCTTTGCGCCGGATCGGCTGGCCAAAGGCGTGGCGGGTGGCGGTTCCATCGGGGCTCATGCGGGCGTCTCCACGGTCAGGCTGCGGCCATTTCCCATGCCGGAGCGCATTGTGTCGAGCAGCGCCGCGTTCAGAACTCCAGCGAGGTCGCCTGCACCACCAGCGGCAGGGTGCGCACCATCGCCAGCACGTCCTCCGCCACTGGCTCGTCAACCGAGACCAGGCAGATCGCGTCGCCGCCGGCAATAGCGCGGCCGAGGTGGAAGGTGGCGATGTTGATGCCGGCGTCGGCCAGGGTGGCACCGAAGCGGCCGATGAAGCCGGGCTTGTCCTGGTTGGTCACGTACAGCATGTGGTGGCCGAAATCGGCCTCGATCCGGATGCCCTTGATT
>JBBQOT010000587.1:0-2833 GCA_038331165.1 Acetobacterales bacterium | reverse complement strand
GTCCTGCAACGGCAGCGGCGACACTTCGCTTTCGGGTATCAGGTCGGCTGCGCCGCGCCCGTTCACCGACGAATGGGTCTTGTCGTTGCCCGGCACCACGATCACCGGCAGCCGGTAGGCCCTCAACTCGGCTTCCGGCACGCCCATCACCGGACTGATCGGCCCGCTGGTGAAGCGCTCGCACCAGCGCGCCATGACGTCGATGTAATCCTGGGGATCCATGGCCAGCAAACGCGTGCGGCTGTCCGGGTTGAGGGCCAGACGCTCGCGGTAAGCCTCGGTCTCGCACACTGCCGCCATGCCCCCCTCGCGGGCTGCATCGATGAACTGGCGGTAATACATGTGCGGCAGCCGCCCGGCGGCGAACACGCCTCCGGTCACGCGCATCAGCAGCAAACCGCGCACTGCCTGGGGATGGCGCCGCTTGAGCATCATCGACAGGCGCGCTCCCGCCGACGACCCCCCGACAAAGGCCGGCAAGGCGTCGTAGTGGGCAAGCAGCGCGTGCAGGTCGTCGGCCCAGATTTCCTCTTCGCTCTCGTCGCCTGCGATCAGGATGTCGGATGCGCCGGTGTTGCGCCGGTCATGCACCAGCACGCGAAAGCCCTGCGCGGCGATCGCCTGCGCCAGCGGCGCCATTTCAAGGTAGCGGTGCCGGCCGCCTGAGTTGAGGGCCAGCCAGGGACCGCTATCCCCGTAAACCTCATGGAACAACTTGACGCCACGGACATCCAGATAGGGCATGGCTCGCTCAGTCCATCGAAATGTTGGCGCGCTTGCCAAGAGCGGCAAAGTTTTCGATCTCGCGCGCCATCCTGGCGCTGATGGCCGTCGGGCCTTCGTAGACGGGGGTGACACCCTGTTCCGTCAGCTTTGCCTGCAGTTCCGGAGTTTTCATCGCCTGCTCGATCAGCGCGGCGAGTCGGTTGACGATTTGCGGCGGTGTGCGGGGCGGCAGAGAGATACCGACCCAGGTCTCCATGGCGAAGCCAGGCTTGCTTTCAGCCAGCGTGGGCACGTTGGGCAGCTGGCTCGAACGGGCGGCCCCCGTGACCGCCAGCGCCTTCACGGTTCCCGCCTTGATCTGACCGACGGCCGTACTCAAGCCGGGAACGGTCACCGTGACCTGGCCGCCCATCACGTCGGTTAGGGCCGGACCCGAGCCCCGATAGGGAATGTGAACCCAGTCAATACCGAAAGCCTCCTTGATCATTTCGCCGCTCAGGTGGGATGCGGAGCCGGTGCCGGCCGACGCATAGGTGTACTTGCCTGGCGCGGCGCGGGAAGCAGTGACGAACTCCTGCAGGGTGTTGAAGGGCGCGTTGCCATTGACCACGACGATGAAAGGCAGCGTGCCGAAGGTGGCGACGTGGCTGAAGCCCGCCACCCCGTCGAACAGCGGCTTCTTGCTCAGGGCGACACTGACCGGCATGGCGCCGTTGCTCAGCAGGATCGTGTAGCCGTCGGGCGCGGCCCGCGAGACCTCTGCCGCGCCGACGGCGCCGCCGGCACCGGCCTTGGTTTCCACCACGAAGCTCTGCCCGGACAGCGCGCTCAGTTGGCTCGCCAGCAGCCGGGCCGGTCCGTCGAAGCTGCCACCCGGCGGAAAGGGCACCACCAGCTTGACGGGCTTCTCGGGGTACTCGGCCGCTGCCGGCGTTGGTCCGAAGGTGAGCAGCGCAAAAAGCGAGAGCAGCAGGGTGGGGGCGCCCTGGATGAAAGGCCGTCGAAACATGGAGGTCTCCTTCAGGTATTCAGATGACACGGTGGCGAGGATTCTTTCGGGCGTGATCGGCAGTTGGCGGATGCGGATGCCCAGGGCATCGAACACTGCGTTGCCGATCGCCGCGGCGGTCGGTCCCTGGGAGGCTTCGCCGGCGCCGAGCGTGGGCTGCTCGGGTCGATCGATCACGGCCACGGTGACGACCGGCGCTTCGGAGAAGCTCAGGATCGGATAGTCCTCCCAGCTGCGGGTCGTGATCTCCTGGCGCGTGAACCGCAACTCTTCCTTCAGGGTCCAGCTGCAACTCTGGATCGCCCCGCCTTCGAGCTGGTTGGCCACGCCGTCCGGGTTGATCACGAGGCCCACGTCGGCGGCAATGGCGATGTCGAGGACACGGATCGAGACGCCGGCCACGATCCGCACCGCGACTGCGCACCAGGCGCCGGTGTTCTTGTAGCGGGCAAAGGCCAGGCCCCTGCCCGTGCCTTCGGTGTCGCCGCCGCGGTCATGCCACCACGGCGCGATTTCAATTGCCTTTTCGATCACCGCCCGCGCGCGCGGATCGGCCAGATGCGCCAGCCGGAACGCCACCGGATCCTGCCCGCTCGCGTGCGCCAGTTCGTCCATGAAACATTCGATCGCCCAGACATTGGCATAGCCGCCCAGGGTCCGGATGGCGGAGGTCCGGATCGGCATCTCCAGCAGCCGGTTGGTGACCACCTCGAAGTCCGGAAAGTCGTAATCGGGAATCGCGTTGCGGTCGCTGCCGCCGCCGGCGGACGCGGGCGGATCGAGCGAAACCGGCGCGACGAAGGGCTGTGCGATTTGCGCCGCTGCGACGAACGACAGGTTGCCGGGCGCCGCGCGGCCGGGACGGCAGGTGTAGCCGTTGGCCCAGACCGTGTGGCTCCAGGTCGCGACCTTTCCCTGGGCATCGAGTTGCGCCTCGAGCGCCACCAGATGGGCCGATCCGCTCGGCCCGCAACTGAGCTCGTCCGCCCGGGACCAAAGCACCCGGACCGGCCGGCCGCCGGCAAATCGTGCCAGCAGCACCGCGTCGAAGGCCACATCGTCGGCCGGATTGTGTCCGTAGCAGCCGGCGCCCTCGAC
>JBBQOT010000586.1:0-2845 GCA_038331165.1 Acetobacterales bacterium | reverse complement strand
AAACGCACCATGCGCATAAAAACCCTCCGTATCCGCCACAAAAGCATCGGGGTTCTGCACCGGCTCAAAATAGGAATAACGGTGATCGATCCCCGCGCGCCCCACCATCCGCTTGAAAATCAGCTCGCTGCGCCGGTCATCGATCATCCCGCCCACAAAGCGCACAAACGCATCATGCACGTCTTTGGGGGGCACCGCGGTGCCGATACGATTGATATGCGCCGTTACCACTCTATTCTCCCGCTACGTTCAATGCCTGCGCGCTCACCATGAAAGTTGCAAGCTGACCTAAGGTCGCTGCTATACCCGTCACATGATCGATTGCTTCACCGACGTTCCCGGCCTGCACATCGGCCACGCCCATGATACAAGCATAAACACCGGGGTCACCCTTATCGTTCCCGATGCCCCCGTCGTCATGGCCGTCGACGTGCGCGGCGGCGGCCCCGGCACCCGCGAAACCGATGCGCTCAACCCCTCCACCCTCGTCGAGCGCGTCCACGGCCTCGCTCTCTCCGGCGGCTCGGTCTTCGGCCTCGCTGCCGCCGATGAACTCGTGCTCGCGCTTTCTGCCGCCGGCACGGGCCTCGCCATCGGCCCTGGCCTCCCCACCCTCCCCGTTGTCCCCGGCGCCATCCTCTTCGATCTCACCAACGGCGGTGACAAAAACTGGCCCGAAACCCCGCCCTACCGCCGCCTCGCCCGGCAAGCCTATGCAGCCCTCGCCACCAACGACCCCTCAGGCCGGCTCGGCGCCGGCTATGGCGCCCGCGCCGGCAGCCGCCCCGGCGGCATTGGCAGCGTCTCCGCCACCCTCCCCAGCGGCCACATCATCAGCGCCCTCATCGCCGTCAACAGCTTCGGCGAGGCCTATCCCGGCGCGCCGCCCGATGGCCCGGTCCCCATGCCAAAACTCGGCCCCCTCGCCGATCAGACCGGCAGCCGCAACACCAGCATCGGCGCCATCGCCACCAACGCCCCCCTCACACGCGCCCAGGCCCAGCGCGTCGCCGTCATGGCACATGATGGGCTCGCCCGCTGCATCCGCCCTATCCATTGCCCGTTTGATGGCGACACGCTGTTCGTCCTCTCCACGGCCGCCGAAACCGGCCCCGGCTCGGACCCGGTGGCTCTCACCCACATCGGCACCATCGCCGCCGATCTTGTCGCCCGCGCTGTTCGCCGCGCCGTCTTCGGCTAGATCCCGTCGCGGACGGCCTCCAGATCGGCAATCCGCGCTCTCAGCGCACTTGCCCGCGCCAGCAACGCCTCCCCCCCCGCCGTTCCTGCCAGGTCATCGTCAACGCCATCCAGCACCCGCGACTGCACCGCCAACGGCAAAAACAATGATTCGAGCCGGCTACGCTGCACTTCCGCCTCGCCCACCGCATCGACATTGCCGCCCGCTGCCGCCGCTATCGCTGCCTCGGTCTCGCGCAACTGCGCAGGATACGCGGCCTCAACCACAGCCACTGCCTTTTCCGCCGCATCGATTCGCCCGGCAACATCGGCGGGCACAGATGGCAGCACCACCGGCGCTTCCTCCACCGGTGCCGCTATCATGTCCGTCCCACAGCCGGCACAGGCACCCATAGGGGTCCGCGGCACCAACGGCGACATTTCCCCCGGTCGCGGTGCCAGTGTCGGCCATTTGCCGTCACCATCTCGCCCGGCACAGCTTGAAAGCCCGGCCACCACAATAATCGCCAGCAAAAGGTCACGAATTCTCATCACAAAAGCTGCTATCCTTGCCCACGCGTGCACGCAAGCAGTTGCCAAGCAGGATTACCTCGCCTAATAGCGCCCTCCACGCACCCATAGCTCAGCTGGATAGAGCATCAGACTACGAATCTGAGGGTCGGGCGTTCGAATCGCTCTGGGTGCACCAATTCCTCAAATCGTTACGACGCTTATTTCGGCATCTTCGCCGCCGTCGCCTCGATCTCGACGAGGAAATTCGGCCCCGCCAGCCCTGCCACCTGCACCGTCGAACGTGCGATCTTGTTCGGGTTCTCGGCCGTCCCAAAGAATTCCCGATACCCATCGTTGAAACCCTTGAAATCCATCTTGCCGTCCATTCCCGGCGCTGCTGTGACAAACACCGTCAGCTTGATGATGTCCGACATGGCATAGCCCTGCGCCGCCAGCGCCGCCTTGATCTTGTTGAATGTGCTGATCGTCTGGGTCTTGGTGTCACCATAGGATTCCGGCCCGGTCGGCGGCTTCGATGCGTCGATCGGAGAAGCAAGCTGGCCCGAAAGGTAAAACATTTCGGCCCCCGGCGGCACAATGACACCGGTCAAAATATTCGCCTGCGGCGTATTGCCGATCCGGTTGATATCGGCGGCATTGGCCGAAACGCCCATCAAGGCAACACCGACTGCAAGCGCCGTAAAGATTGCTTTCATCTCATTTCCCCATTCTGCAAACCAGTAACCTGAACGAGACACCAGCTTACACGCCAACCCGTGTCCATCAAGACGTCCTTGCGAACCAGCATACGGCGCCCCCCGAGCCTGCGACGAAATTAACACATTGCGCCACAGGCGAAGCCGCGCCAGACTGTAAATGCTGCGTTGCACCAGCAGGGGATTCATTGATGCTGAATGGTGGTCTGCCACCCACGCGGCGCGAAGTGCTTCACGCTATCGGCGTGCTCGGCGGTGCCTCGGTGCTCTATCAGGCCATGGCAACGATGGGCCATGCAGCAGAATCACAATTTCCCGGCCCGCCCAATCTCTCCGGCGCTCGCCCCGGCGCTTCCGTGCTTGTGCTGGGTGCCGGTCTCGCCGGCATGCTCGCCGCCTATGAACTCGGCAAGGCTGGCTACAAGGTCGAAATCCTT
>JBBQOT010000585.1:0-2847 GCA_038331165.1 Acetobacterales bacterium | reverse complement strand
AGCCCCCCAATTATGGCAGGAATATGAGGAGCAAGGCGATGCGTGAAGACGACGACAACTTGCCACGGCCCAAGCCGGCCCGACTGGTGCCGCCCGTGCTCGACATGTGGGCGGTGGCCGAACTGGAAGCCTATATCGCCGAATTGCACGCCGAAATCGCCCGGGCGGAGCGCGACATCGCCAAGAAATCGTCGCACCGCGCCGCCGCCGACGCCTTCTTCCGCAAGCTGTAGCCCCTATCCGGCCAGCCGCGCCCGGATTGCGGCAACCATGGCCATGGTGGTGCCGATCGCCGGCACGTCCAACGCGGCCGCCTGCGACGCAAAGCGCGCGATCACCAGCCCGCCCGCCCGGTCGATGAACAGGTTCTGCCCGTTCACCCCCAGGCCGAACAGCAGCGGCCGGGCCTCGCGCGTCACGTACCATTTGTCGCGGTAGTGCATGGCGGCACCCGGAAACAAATGGGCGAAATCGCCGCCATCCCACGCCACCGGGTCGCCATTGGACGTAATATCGTCGATCCAGGCGGCGGGAATGATCTGCCGTCCGTCGCGCGCGCCATCCTGCGCAATCAGCAGACCCAGCCGCGCCAGGTCGCGCGCCGTCGTACATACCCCGCCGGCGCAGCGCGGCGCGCCCAGCCGGTCGACGGTGATATAGGCATCGCGCTGCGCACCCATCGGCGCCCATAACAGCCGCGACACCAGGTCGGCATAGCGCTCGCCGGTCGCCCGTTCCAGCGCCCAGCCCAGCAGATCGGTATTGGGCGACACATAGTGGAACCGCCCGCCATGCGGCCCGTCGGCCTCGCCCAACGTCGGGAAGAAGCCGCGCAGATCGGACGGCGCCTCCCCCGGTGCCGGCGGGTTCCAGCCCTGCGCGCGGCGATAGGCAATGATGGCACCGCTGGTCGCCTCGTAGTTCTCGTCGAACAGCACGCCGGCGCGCATGTCCAGCAACTGCCCCAGTGTCGCGCCGCCATACGCGCTGCCGGAAACCTCCGGGATCAGCGCCGTCACCGGCGCCGCGCGATCGAACCGCCCCTGCCCCGCCAGGATGGCGGCAACCACGCCCAGCACCGACTTGCTCACCGACATCAGGATGTGCGGCGTATTGGCCGTCATGCCGTTGGCATAGCTCTCGAACACGATCCGCCCGTCATGCAGCACCACCAGCGCGTCGGTCGCCGTCACGGCCAAAGCGGCGTCGATCCCCAGCCCCGACAGGTCCGCCCCGTCCCCCTTCAGGGTCCACACCCCATCCGGGTCGTGCGCGATTTCCGCCGAGGGCACCACCTCGCGCACATGCTGGAACGCCCAACGCCCGAGCGGCGGCGTGCGCCAGTTCGCCAGCGTCACCTGATCCGCCGGCGCGGGCGGAAAGCCATGCATGACCGTCATCGTGTGGGTACTTCTCTCGTTCAGGCGCTCAGCACGAAGCCCTGGTAGCCCGCCGCCGCCACCTCGGCGCATGTCTCGCGATAGCGCACCATGCCGCCGGCATAGGGCATGAACACAAGCGGCTTGCCCGGCACATTGGCGCCCAGGTACCAGGAATGCGTCGCCTTCGGCAGCAGCGTGGCATTGGCCGCCTCGTTGACCTGCCGCCCCCACCCCTCGGCCGCCTCAGCCGTGGTTTCGATGGTGCGAACGCCATGCGCCCGCATGTGGGCGATGCAATCAGAAATCCATTCGGCGTGCTGCTCGATCGCCACCGGCATGTTGCACAGCACGCTCGGGCTGCCCGGCCCGGTCATGGTGAACAGGTTGGGGAAGCCGGCCACCTGCAAGCCCAGATAGGTGCGCGGCCCCGCCGCCCACACATCGGCCAGCCTCACCCCGTCGCGCCCGGTGATGTCCATGCGCAGCAGCGGGCCGGTCATCGCATCGAAACCGGTGGCGAACACGATAATGTCCAGGGGGTACTCGGCGTCCCGTGTGCGGATGCCTGCCGGCGTGATCTCTTCGATGGCTGCCGCGCGCACGTCCACGAGGGAGACGTTGTCGCGATTGAAGGTCTCGAAATAATTCGTGTCGATCGGCGGGCGCTTCGCGGCATAAGGGTGATCGATGTCGGCCAGGAGCGAAGCGGTCGCGGGGTCCTTCACGATCGCCCGGATCTTGTCGCGCAGAAACGCCGCGGCCGTGTCGTTGGCCTTCTTGTCCAGCAGCAGATCGCGGAAGGTGGCGCGAAATTGCAGGCCACCTTTCTCCCAGGCAGCTTGGTACAGCGCCTGGCGGTGCTGCGGCGTGACATCGAATACCGAGCGATCCTCGATGACGAAGGCGTGGCCATTGGCGGTGCCGTGCATCACCCGCCGCACCTCCGCGAAGTTTTCCTGAACGTAGCGCTGAAACTCCGCAGTCAGCGGAGCGTTGCGGGCGGGCACGCTGTAGTTCGCCGTGCGCTGAAATACGGTGAGGTGCGCCGCTGTCTCGGCAATCACCGGGGCCGACTGGATGCCGGTGGAACCCGTCCCGATCTGGCCGACCCGTTTGCCGGTGAAATCCACCCCTTCGTGCGGCCACTGACCGGTGTGGAACCAACGCCCGGCGAAGTTCTCCAGGCCTGGAATCTTCGGGACATTGGCTGTGGACAAACAGCCGACCGCGGTGATCAGGTACTGCGCCGTCAACTGCTCGCCCTTGTCCGTGGTCACACGCCAGCGGTTCGCCGCCGCATCGTAGCGGGCGCCGATAACGCGGGTATCGAAGCGGATGTCGCGCCGGAGATCGAACCGGTCGGCAACGTAGTTCAGGTAGCGCCGGATCTCCTCGTGCGCGGGATAGCGCTCGGTCCAGGTCCATTCCCGCAGCAGTTCCTCCGAGAAGGAGTAGCAATAGGAAT
>JBBQOT010000584.1:0-2859 GCA_038331165.1 Acetobacterales bacterium | reverse complement strand
GCAGGCCTTCATGGTTACAGAGCGTGGCGTCGCGAATCCTGCGCCAAAAGTGTCAGAAAGTCGGCCTAGCCATTTGAATCCAAAACATCACAAGCGGCCAAGCGCGGCGGGCGGCGGCGCCCTCAGACCGGTAGCCCGTGCTCGCGCGCCCAGGCGGCGATCGGCTCACGCACGCTGGCCGCCCCGTCGCCGGTGCGGCAAACGGCGGCCAGCAGGTCGCGGAAGGCTGGCAGGTCCAGCGCCGCCAGCAGCGCCTTGACCGGCAGCACGCCGGAGGAAGGCATCGACAGGGAGGTGATGCCGAGCCCCACCAGAGTCATCGCCTCCAGCGGCCGCCCGGCATGCTCGCCACAGACCGACAGCGGCACCCCGGCCCGCGCGCAGGCCGCCACCAGCTGCGCCAGCAGCGCCAGCACCGGCGGCGACAGAATGTCATAGCGTGCGGCGAGCCCGGGGGAACCGCGGTCGGCGGCGAACAGGAACTGCAGCAGGTCGTTGGTGCCGACCGAGATGAAATCGACCTCCGCCAGCAGCGCGTCGAGCTGCCACATCAGCGCCGGCACCTCCAGCATGGTGCCCACGGCAAGCCGCGCCGGGGCCGGGCGCACGCGGGCCACCTCGGCACGCAATAGCGCGCGGGCGGCGCGGAATTCCGCCACGGTGGCCACCATCGGGAACATCACCGACAAATCGCGCCCGCCGGCGGCCAGCAGCAGCGCGCGTAGCTGGCGCCGCAGCAGGGCCGGCCGGTCGAGCCCGATGCGCAGGCTGCGCCAGCCCATCGCGGGGTTCTCCTCGGTCGCGGCACTGCCGGGCAGCAGCTTGTCGCCGCCGAGGTCGAGGGTGCGGAACAGCACCGGGCGCCCGCCGGCGGCATCCAGCACGCGGGCGTATACTGTCGCCTGTTCGGCAGTGTCCATCACCGCGCCGCGCGCCAGCATGGCGATCTCGGTGCGGAACAGCCCGATGCCGGCCGCCCCGGTGGCATCGAGCTGGCCCAACTCCAGCGCCAGCCCGACATTGAGCATCAGCTGCACGCTGGTGCCGTCGCGCGTCGCCGCCGGATGGTCGCGCAGCGCCGCCCAGCCGGCCTGCCGCGCCATATGCGCGTCCTGGGCGCGCTGATAGACCTGCAACACCTCGGCGTCCGGGCGCAGGATCATCTGGCCGTCATCGGCATCCAGCACCGCCTCGTCGCCGTCCTCGGCCGCCTCCAGCATGCCGCGCGCGCCGGCCAGCGCCGGCAGGCCGAGTGCGCGCGCCAGGATGGCGGCGTGGCCCGAGGCACTCGCCTCCTCGATCACCACGCCGCCGATGCCGCGGGCGTGCCAGTCGAGCAACTCGGCCGGCCCCAGCCGGCGCACCAGCAGCAGGGCGCCGGGCGCCACCACCACCGGGGCGGCGCCGTCGTCCAGGGCCGCCAGCAGGCGTCCCACCATGTCTTCGATATCGGCCAGGCGCTCGCGCAGGTACGGGTCGGTCACCCGGCGCATGCGGTCGCGCAGGTCGCCGGCCACGCGATGCACTGCTGCCTCGGCCGACAGCCCGCCGCGCACCGCATCGGCCACCCGCTTCAGCCAACCGGTATCGGCCGCCACCAGGCGATAGGCATCGAGGATCTCGCGCGACGCCGCGGCATCGGCCCGCGCGGCGCCATCGGGCAGGCCGGTGGCGATCAGCGCGTCGAGCCCCTGTTGCATGCGCAGCACCGCGCCTTCCAGGCGCGCCTGTTCCTGCGCCGGGTCGTCGGCGACCAGGCGGCGCGGGGCGGCGGCGGGGCCGCTGACGAACACGCGCCCGATCGCCAGCCCCGGCGCCAGCGGCACGCCGACGAAGCGCCGCGGCATCCTGTCGACCAGCGCCTGTTCGCCGGCTGCGGCCACGCTGGCGGCCAGCAGCTCGGCCAGCAGCATCGCCACCGTCTCCACCACCTCCACCTCGTCGGCGTCGTAGCGGCGCGGGGCACGGTTCTGCACCGCCAGCACCCCCAGCGTGCGCCCGGCCCGGCGCACCGGAACGGCGAGCATGGAAGCGTAGGGCTCTTCGCCGGTTTCGGGCCGCCAGGCGAAGCCGGGATGGTTTTGCGCGTCGGCCAGGTTCTGCGGCACCAGGGTGGCCGCCGCCAAGCCGACAATGCCCTCGCCCACGCGCAACCGGGTGCGGCCCACCGCGTCGGACCGCAAGCCCTCGGTGGCGGCCAGCTCCAGCACCTCGCCGGGCCGCATCACGTAAACCGAGCACACCTCGCTGACCAGTTCGGCCGCCACAAGGCGAACCAGTTCCGGCATCGGGGCCGCACCGCGCGCCATCAGGTCGCGCAGCCGGGCCAAAAGGCGCCGCGGCGTGGACATGATGGGGGCTTAGAGCAAGTTTTTCTCGATGGGAATCGTCTGGCGAAGGCAAAGCGCGGGGGTCCGATGCCAGCCGGCGTTCACAATATCTCTCGGTTAGCCAAACCCAGGGCTTTGCCCTGGACCCACCAGGGGCCGAGCCCCTGGACCTCGCCTTATTAAAATAAATGGGTTTCCAAAGGCCTTTGGCCTTTGGTGGGTCCAGGGCAAAGCCCTGGCCTTGCCTTTTCGATGGGTCGGCCAAATTGCCGCGCAAAATTGGGTTAGTTTTTTAAATAACGTTATTTTCTACGCCGCCGCGCTGTGCCGGGCCGCCAGGGCCGTCACCGCCTGGTCCACCAGCTCGGCGATGATCTCCGCTGCGGTTTGCACCGAGGTAACCATGCCCACCGACTGGCCGGCCATCACCGAGCCACCCTCGACATCGCCGTCGATCACCGCGCGTCGCAGTGCGCCGGCCCAGAAATGCTCGATGGCGAGCTGGGCGGTCTCCTTGGTCAGCTCGCCG
>JBBQOT010000583.1:0-2864 GCA_038331165.1 Acetobacterales bacterium | reverse complement strand
GCGGCCGGGCGCGGGCGCGGGCGGGGTCGGCCACCGGGGCGGCCGCTAGCAGGGCCTTGGTATAGGGGTGCAACGGCCGCCGCCACAGCCGGGCGCGCGGCGCACTCTCGACGATGCGGCCGAGATACATCACCAACACGCGATCACACAGATGCTCGACCACGGTGAGATCGTGGGAGATGAACAGATAGGCGATGCCCAGCCGTGCTTGCAGGTCCATCAGCAGGTTAACCACCTGGGCGCGGACGGAGACGTCCAGCGCCGAGACCGGCTCGTCACAGATGATGAGTTTCGGCGTCAGCGCCAAGGCGCGGGCGATGCCGATGCGCTGGCGTTGACCGCGGGAGAATTCATGCGGGTATCGGTCGACCGCGTCCGCCGGCAGCCCGACCTGGGCGAGCAACTCGGCCACCCGCTGTTCTGCCGCCGCCCGACTGTGGCCGGCGATGCGCAAGGGTTGGGCGAGGATGCCGCCGATGCGACGGCGCGGGTTCAGCGAGCCGAAGGGGTCCTGGAACACCATCTGCACCGTGGCGCGCAGCCGGGCCAAGGCCGCGCCCTCGGTCGCCAACAGGTCGTGACCGTCGAGCATTACCCGTCCGGCGGAGACAAGTTCGAGGCGCATCAAGGCACGGCCAAGAGTGGATTTACCGCATCCGGATTCACCCACCAGGCCCACCGTCTCCCCCTCGGCGATCGTAAGCGAGACCTCGCGCACGGCATGTAGGGTGCCGCGTGGGGTGACGAAGCTGACACTGACGGACTCAGCTTGCAGCAGGCTCATGGCGTCACCGCGAAACAGGCGACTTGGCGGCCTGGCCCAGCGTCGTGCAACGACGGGCGCTCGGTAATGCAGCGATCGAACACCAACGGGCAGCGGGCGGCGAACAGGCATCCGGCCGGGCGTTCGGACAGCGCCGGCACCCGGCCGGGAATTTCCGCCAGGCGCTGGCGGCTGCCCTCACCGGCCACCGGCGTCGCCGCCAGCAGGCCCTTGGTGTAGGGGTGCAAGGCAGCGGCGAACAGCGCATCCACCGGGGCTTCTTCCACCTTCACCCCGGCGTACATTACCACCACCCGCTGGGCGATTTCGGCGACTACGCCGAGATCGTGGGTGATGAACAGGATGGCCATGCCCATCTCCGCCTGCAATTGCGCCAGCAGGGCCAGCACCTGGGCCTGGATGGTGACGTCCAGCGCCGTGGTGGCCTCGTCTGCGATCAGCAGGCGGGGGCGGCAGGCGATGGCCATGGCGATCATCACCCGCTGGCAGGTTCCACCGCTGAGCTGGTGCGGATAATCGTCCAGCCGCCCGGCAGCATCGGAAATTCCGACGAGTTCCAGCAATTCGGTCGCGCGCAGCCGGGCGGCGATGCGGGAGATGTCCAGATGCGCCCGCAGCATCTCCACCAGTTGGTCACCGATGCGGGTCACGGGGTTCAGCGCGCCGACCGGGTCCTGGAAGATCATTGCCGCCGTTCGGCCGCGCACGCGGACCATGTCGCGCTCCGCCAGGGGCACCAAGTCCCGCCCGTCCAGCCGCACCGCGCCGCCGGTGATGCGCGCGGGCGGATCGGGCAGCAGCCGCATGCAGGCCAGGGCGGCCAGCGACTTGCCGCAACCGCTTTCACCCCCCAGCGCCACGGTTTCGCCGGCAGCGACGCTTAGCGAGAACCCCTCGATCGCCCGCAGCGCGCCCGCGCGGGTGAACAGGGTGACGTCCAGACCCTCGACATCGAGCACCGCCGTCATCGGTCGCGCAGCTTCGGGTTCAGCGCGTCGTTCAGCCCGTCGCCGATCAGGTTCAGCGCCAACACGGTGGACATGATCGCCAGGCCGGGAATGGCGCAGATATACCAGGAGGAGCGGATCAGCTCCCGCCCCTCACCGATCAGCCGCCCCCAGCTGGCGCGGTTGGGGTCACCGAGGCCGAGGAAGCTCACCGCCCCCTCGAACAGCACCGCACCGGCCACCACGAAGCTGGCGAAGACCAGCACCGGTGGCAGAGCGTTGGGCAGGATCTCGCCGAACATCAGCCGAAAGCTGCTCATCCCGATTGACCGGCAGGCGAGCACGAAGGGCCGGCCCCGCCAGGTCAGGAACTCCGCGCGGGTCAGCCGGGCGATAGGCGTCCAGGAGGCGAGTGCGATGGCGAGGATGATGTTGTGCTGCGCCGGGCCGAGGATCGCCACCACGCTGAGCACCAGGATCAGGTTCGGAATGGTCTGGAACAACTCGGTGATATACATCGCCGCCTGTTCCAGCATGCCGCCATAGAAGCCACAGACCGCGCCGATGCTGACGCCAAGGAACGTCGCCGCCAAGCAGGCGGTGCCTCCGATCAGCAAAGTGGAACGGGCGCCATGCGCGATCATCGCCGCGATGTTGCGGCCGAGGCTATCGGTACCCAGCCAGAACCGGCTGTCCTCGAACGGCCAGAGTTCGGCCGGGCCGACGATGCGCAGCGGGTCGCGCGGGAAGAATAGCCCGGCGGTCAGCGCGGTGACGACGACGACGGCGATGATCGCCACGCCCACCACGGCCCCTCGGTTTCGCGCAAAGCGGCGCAGGCTTTCCCACCGCTTCATCCCCGCGTCCTCATCGGCGCGTCCGGGGATCGAGGCGGAGATAGGCGAGGTCCACCAGAATATTGGCGACGATGACCACGCCAGCGCTGAACACCATCACCCCCAGTACCACCGGATAGTTGCGGCTGGTGACGCTGTCGAACAGCAGGGTGCCGATGCCGGGCCAGCTGAACACGCTTTCCACCACCACGCTTCCGCCCAGCACGGTGCCGATCTGCAACCCCAGCAGCGTCACCACCGGCAGCAAAGCGTTGCGGAAGATATGGGCGAAGATGA
>JBBQOT010000582.1:0-2871 GCA_038331165.1 Acetobacterales bacterium | reverse complement strand
TCGTCCCCGGCCTGGCCACCGGCTACCTCCCCGCCGACCCGGCGCTGGGCGTCGGCCCGTGGGAGCGCGCCCAGCACGGCTTCGCGCTGCATGGCGAGGGTGCGCTGGTGTCCTCCATCACCGACCTCGCATTGTGGCACCGCGCTTGCGAAACCAACCGCCTGGGCGCGAACTTGTCCGCCCAGCTCGAACACTGCGATCCCTTTACCGGCCAGCAGGCTACGGACGGCACCCTGAACGACTACGCCCGCGGCCTCCGCATCTCCGCCGTCCGCGGCCTGCGCACCGTCAGCCATGGCGGGTTGTGGCCAGGCTATCGCACCGAGTTCCTGCGCATCCCAGAAATCGACACCGCCATCATCGTCATCACCAACAACGCCACCGCCAACCCATACGCCATCGGCCAGCACGTGCTGCACCATTTGCTCGACGGCACCGCCGGCGCCCCCCCTGCGCTGCACCTGCCCGAGGCCGACGTACTCGCCCGCCATGCCGGCCGCTTCCTCGACCCCGCTTCCCCGGCCACGGTCGATTTCGCGCTTTCGGCCGTCGGCGTGCTCACCGGCAGCACCAACGGCGTCTCGTTCGAGGTGCGCTCCAACGGCGACGGCCGCCTCGCCGCCGCCAATGCCGGGCGCGATTTCTCCTTCCGCCTCGCCGCCGACGGTGACAGCGTGGACATCGAGCACGACGCCGGCGTGGCCGCCACGTACCACCGCGTCGCTCCCGGCGCCGGGCTGCCCGCCGACTTGCCCGGCACCTATCGCAGCGACGAAATGGCCGCCACCTGGACCATCACGTTGCGCCAAGAAGCGGGCCACCCCACCGGCATGGACCTTACCATCGCCGGCCCGCTGGCCAATGCCGGCCCGTGGCCGCTGGAGGGCATCGAGGGCGACATCTTCCGCACCTGGACCCCCGGCGCGCTGTATCGCAGCTGGCTCGATGCCCGCGTGCTGCGCGACGCATCGGGCAGGGTCACCGGCCTGCTGACCAACGGCAACCGGGTGAAGAACCTTTCGTTCCAGCGACTCGCGCAATGATTTCGCCGCCCTACGTCCGCACGATGGCGGCCTACAACGCCGAGGTGAACCGCCGCTGGTATGCCGCCGCCGACACGCTGACCGATGACCAGCGCCGCGCCGAGCGGGGTGCCTTCTTCGGCTCGCTGCACGGCACCTTGTGCCATCTCGTCTGGGGCGACGGCACCTGGATGGCCCGCTTTGCCGGCTGGCCGAAGCCGCCCGTGCCCCAGCAGGACAGCCCCCGCATGATCGCGGACTGGGCCGCGCTGAAAGCCGCCCGCGTCGACCTGGATGCGCGCCTGATCGCCTGGGCCGATACGCTCACCCAGGACTGGCTCGACGGCGACCTCTCGTGGTTCAGCGGCAGCATCCAGAAAGACCTGGTGATGAACCGCGGCCTGCTCGTCACCCACATGTTCAACCACCAGACCCATCACCGAGGCCAGGCCCACGCCATCCTGACCGGCTTCGGTGCCAAGACCGGCGACACCGACCTGCCCTTCGTGTTGTAGCCGCGGATGCTGGGCGGCCTGCCCGCGCGGGAACGCCGCATCCTGCTGTGGATGTGCGTGCTGGTGGCGGTGAACCAGCTCGGTTTCGGCGCGGTGGTGCCGGTGCTGCCGTTGTATGCCCGCCAGTTCGGCGTGCCGGTGGCTTGGATCGGTGCCGCCATCGCGGTCTATGGCCTGGCGCGGCTGTTCGTCTCGGCCCCCGCCGGCCAGATCGCCGACCGCTATGGCCGCCGCCATGCCCTGGCGTTGGGGGCAGTGGCCACCTCGGCGGGCAATCTGTGGTGCGCGCTGGCCGGCTCATACCCCGAATTCATGGCCGGGCGCTTCGTCGCCGGCATCGGCGCCGGCTTGGTGGTGACCGCGGGCCAGATCGTGCTCACCGACATCACCACGCCCGAGCGCCGAGGCCGCATGATGTCGCTTTATTGGGGCAGCTTCATCTTCGCCGCTGGTGCCGGCCCGCTGCCGGGCGGGCTGCTAGCCGAGTGGTTCGGCCTGTCCGCCCCGTTCTGGGCATATGCCGTGCTTGGCATCGCCGTCGGCGCCGTCGCCTGGTTCGCCGTCGGCGAAACCCGCGAGATGGCCCGCGACCGTGCCGGCGGCGCCAAGCTGCCGAACTTCTTCACCCAGCTCAAACTCGTTGGCGCCAATCGCGGCTTTGCCCTGGTGTGCCTGGTCTCGTTGGTCGCCGCCGCCACCCGCACAGGCGGGCTGTTCAATATCGTCCCCCTCCTGGGCGCCGAATGGCTCGGCCTCTCCCCCGGCACGATCGGCCTGTCGATGGCGCTCGGCTCGGTACTCGGCCTGCTCGGCGCCTATCCCGCTGGCTGGCTGTCCGACCGCTTCGGCCGCAAGCCGGTGATCGTGCCCACCGCGGTACTGTCCGGCGTCGCCATGCTGCTGTTCTGCGCCGCCCCCAACCTCGCCTGGTTCATGGCCGCCAGCCTCGCCTGGGGCCTGGCCAGCGGCATGGGCGGCCCGGCCCCCGCCACCTACGCCGCCGACAGCGCACCCCCGGGCATGAACGCGGCGGCGATGAGCCTGTTCCGCATGCTGGGCGACATCGGCTACGTCATCGGCCCGGTCGGGCTGGGCCTGATCACCGACATCTTTGGCCCGGCAACCGCTCTGGCCGTGTGCGCGGGCCTTCTGGTCGCCTCCGGCCTGCTGTTCGCGCTGTTCGCCCCCGAGACGTGGAATGGCCGCGCTCAGCCGAAGCCGTAGAGCTTCGCCGGATTGTTCACCAACACCTGCTGCCGCACCGCCGCATCAGGCACCGCCATCGCCAGCAGCCGCAGCAGCGAAACATTATCGTGCGGCATGTACACCACCCG
>JBBQOT010000581.1:0-2872 GCA_038331165.1 Acetobacterales bacterium | reverse complement strand
GCCGCGGGCGCGGACGCGGCGCAGGATGTCGCACACCTCCTCGGTCTCGGCCGGGTTGAGGCCGGCGCAGGGCTCGTCGGCCAGCAGCAGGATCGGGCGGGCGGCGATGGCGCGGGCGATTTCCAGGCGGCGTAGATAGCCCACGGTGAGGTCGCCGGCGGGGCGGTGGGCGAGGTCGGCAAGCCCGCTGATGTCGAGCGCGCGTTGGGTGACCTCGGCTACGTCACGCGCGCCGTCGCGGCCGAACAGGGCGCCGATGCGGACGTTGTCGTGCACCGAGATTTCGGCGAAGGGGCGGGCGATCTGGAAGGCGCGGGCAATGCCGGCGCGCGCCAGGGCCACGGTGGAGCGGCCGTCGATGCGCTCGCCGTGGAAGCGGATGGTGCCGGCGGTCAGCGGCAGGTAGCCGGTGACCAGGTTGAAGATGGTCGATTTGCCGGCGCCGTTGGGGCCGATCAGGCTGGTGATGCTGCCGGCCTCGACCGCCAGGCTGACATCGTCGGCGGCGACCAGGCCGCGAAAACGCTTGGTGACGCCTTCGAGTTCCAGGATGGGCGCGTTCATGCGCCGTGCCGCCGCCGGCGCCATGCCTGCCAGGTGCCGACGATGCCGCGCGGGGCGGCGAGGACCAGTGCCACCAGCATGGCGCCGGTGAGGAACATGTGCAGGTTGAGGAAGCTGCCCAGCACGACCTGTGTGAGCAGCACCATGATGACGGCGCCGATCATCGGGC
This sequence comes from Acetobacterales bacterium, assembly GCA_038331165.1. Classification (GTDB taxonomy): domain Bacteria; phylum Pseudomonadota; class Alphaproteobacteria; order Acetobacterales; family Acetobacteraceae; genus CAMDGX01. Next base: position 2,139 of record JBBQOT010000581.1, on the reverse strand, counting down.
CGATCAGCGTGCCGATGCCGCCCAGCAGGTTGTAGACGATCATGTTCAGCGAGAAATCGGTGCGATAGACCGAGCCGGTGGTGATGTAACCGAGCGAGTGGGCATAGATCACCCCCAGCGCCCCGGTCAGCGTGGCGGAGAGCACGAAGACGGAGATTTTGTAGCGCTCGGTGGGTACGCCGAGCATGCGGGCGGTGTCTTCGTCCTCGCGCATGGCAGCCAGGCCCTGGCCGATGCGGGCGTTCTTCACCAGGAAGGCGATGGCCAGGATGGCGGCGGTGGCGATCAGCAGCAGGTAGTAGAACACTGCCTCCTGGCGCAGGCCGAAGGCGGCGATGCGCGGGAAGACCAGGCCGAGCGAGCCGCGGAATGCGTCGATCGAGTTGGTGAGTTCCGACAGCACCTGGGCGACGCCGAGCATGGCGACGGCGAAATAGATGCCGCGCAGGCGCAGGATGGGCCAGGCCACCAGGGCGGCGGCCACCGCACAGACGGCCATGGCGAAGAGCAGGCCGATGCCCAGGCCGGTGAGCGGGTTGGCGCGCATGAACGCGGCGCCCAGCACGGTGGTTTCGAATAGCCCGGCGGCAAAGGCGCCCAGGCCGATGAAGGCGGTATGGCCGAAACTCCAATAGCCGGCAAAGCCACCCAGCAGGGTCCAGGCCAGGCCCAGCGCGGTCGATAGCAGGATCAACTGGCCCACGCGCACGTGGAACGGCATCAGCACGAACGGCACGGCGGCGAGCACGGCGATGCCCAGCACGGCGAGCGCGATCCACCAGCGCTGCCGGACAAGCGCCTCGGCGATCATCGGCTGGCCGCGAAGGCGTTGCCTAGAAGCCCGGCGGGGCGCACCAGCAGCATCAGAACCAGGATCAGGATCAGGAACATCATGGCGTTGGGGAAGGCCGGGCCGATCAACTGCGAGGTGCCGGTGGAGATCAGGCCGAGCAGCAATCCGCCCAACAGCGCGCCGGAGGGCGAGCCGACGCCGCCGAGAACCACGACGACAAAGGCGTTCAGCGTCCAGTTCGCCTCATCGGGCGGCGAGAACGGCAGCACGATGCCCAGGATGGCGCCCGACGCCCCGGCGAAGGCGGCCGAGACGCCGAAGGTGACGGCGTAGACGTGGCGCGCGTTCACCCCGCACAGCCGTGCCGCCAGTTCCTGCTGGGCGGTGGCGCGGATAACGCGGCCGATGCGGGTGCGGTTCAGCACCCAGGCCAAGGCGCCAAGCAAGGCGAGGCTGGCGCCCAGCGCCGACATGCGCACCAGGTCGATCGTGACCCCGCCGATGCGCAGGAAGCTGAAGGCATAGCCCGGGGTGATCGACTTGAAGTCAGGCGAGAACACCAGCACCAGCAGGTTGCGCAGCATCAGCGCCACGCCGAAGGTGACCAGCATGGACGCCATCAGCGATGAGCGGTCGACGGCCAGCTGGATCAGGCCGCGCTGGTAGACGTAGCCGAAGCCGAACAGCACCAGCATGACCGGCGGGATCGCCAGCAACGGGTCGAGCCCGGTGGTGTGCCAGATGAACCAGGTGAGGTAAGCGCCCATCATCACGATGGCGCCGTGGCTGAGGTTGACCACGCCCAGAACGCCGAAGATCAGCGAGAACCCGACGGCCGCCAGCGCATAGAGCCCGCCGAGCACCAGCCCGTCGAGGATGGTCTGAACGGCGAGCATTCAGCCCTTCTTGTCCCAGGCCGGCACCGGCCACAACAGCTCCGCGGTCTTGCCGCCGGCGGGGTAGACCACCTCGCCGGCGCCCTTGAGCACCTGGCCGACCGAGGGGCCCATCGCCACCGCATCGCCGTCGCCGTCGGCGGTGAAGCGGATGCGGCCGTAGAGGGTTTCCAGGTCGGTGGCGGCGAGTGCGTCGCGCACCTTGACCGGGTCGATGCTGCGCGCGGCCTGCATGGCCTTTACATAGGTGACGATGCAGGCGGCGCCGGCGGCGACGTGATAGGCGATCGGGCGGGTGAAATTCTTGCCGTAGTACTCGGCGAATTTTCCCGCGGACTCGAAGAACGGGTCCTTCCAGGTGGTCCGCGGGTCCCAGTAGGTGGAATAGAAGATGCCGGTGGCATGCTTGCCAAGCGCCTCGCGATACGACGCCAATTGCGGCCCCAGCCC
>JBBQOT010000580.1:0-2879 GCA_038331165.1 Acetobacterales bacterium | reverse complement strand
CGAACGCACCGAGCGGCCGTGCATCGCGGTGACGGTGCGCAGCTCAGGCCGGCAATGCCTCAACCTGGCCGAGGCAGTGGCAGCACTGCATCGCCGCCTGGCCGAGCGGGTGCCGGGGCTGGGCATCGTGCTGGACGGCTGGGTGTTTCCGGAATCCGAACTGGTGCTGCGCTCCAGCGTCGCCACCGCCCTGTCGGACACCCATCGCAGCCGCATGATGGCCGAAATGGCCGAGGCGGCGGCGATCCGCGACGCGCTGCCGCCGCACACCGTGATCGACAACCTGATCGGGCTGTCGATGCGCGAGTCGCTCGGCGCGCTGCGCTCGATCCGCGGCTACCTCGCCCATGTCGGCACGCTGCAACACAAGCTGGCGATGTTCACCGGCAGCGGCGGCGTGGTGCACGCCCCCACCCCGCAACTGTCGCGCATCGAAAGCGGGCCATACCAGAGCGAGGTCGGCGCGGCGCCGCGCTACCTGCCGGTCGCCGCCGTGACCGATGCGCCGGTGGAGAACAGCCGTGGTGAGCGGTTCCACAACTACCGCATTACCGATATGGACGCGCTGACCAATATGATGGCGACGGTGCTGGACGAGGCGGGGTAGGCAAGCATGGGGCTTCGCCCCAAACCCCACCAGGGACCCGAGGTCCCTGGACCCTCGTTATTTTGAGGGTCCAGGGGGCTCGGCCCCCTGGTGGGAGCAGGGCAAAGCCCTGGCCTTTCCTACGCCTCCTCCTCGCGCGTCATCAGCTTCACTTCACTCAGCGCAATCGCCATGCTGCGCGGGTCTTGCGAGCCCTTGACGACATCGCGGATGCGCAGGAACATCGGCGGCACCAGGGCGATTTCGTTGCGGCCGCGCCGCAGCTTCATCGGTGCACTGCGCAGGATGCGCCATTGCGCGCCCAGCGGCAGCACGTCGAATGTTACCGCCTCGCCGTTCACCAGCAGTTCCAGCCGCTCCAGCGGATAGTCGGCCGAGATCATGAACACGCCCAGGTGCAGCTTCGCCTCGGGCACCGCGGTATTGACCGCCAGCCCGCCGCGCGCGCCATCCCGCACCCAGTACAGATGGGCGGGGTCGCGGGCGTGGAACCCGTCATGCGCCGCCAGTTCCGCCAGCGTCAGCATGCGGTCGAGCGGCGTCAGCGTCTGGCCCGGCCCATCGGGCGGCTGGGTCACCGCGTCGGCAAAGCGCATCCGCGCCTCCACCAGCCCGGCCATCGCCACCAGCGAGGTATCTTCCTCGGCGTTCACATACTGGTCGCGCTCGGTGAAGTAGTCGCGCGTCAGCCGCTTCATCGCGCCCTGGTCCGACACCGCGCCGCGCTTTTGCTTGCGCTGGTATTCCGCCCAGGATTTCAGGATGTAGTGGTGCAGCAGCGGCCCGTGCTCGGCCACCCGCGTGGTCTTGCCGGGATGGCTGCCTGCCACCTCGCGCGTGCTGCCGTCGGTCAACAGGTAGCGGCCGGACTTGAGGTGGGCGCTGTGGCTGAACTGGAACCGGTGCACGCATTCCGGCCGGGCGATGGTCTTGATCCAGTAATGCTCGTCGTAGGTCAGCGGCGCGCGGCGGGTGAAGCGGCGGGTCACCAGGTCGTCGTCAGACAGCTCGGTCAACCCGGCCGAGCCGAACACGCGCTGGTTGATCGCGATGGCGCCGACATCGGCGGGCACTTCCGCCAGCACGCGCGGCAGCGGGCGGTGCTGCGGGTCGAACAGGAATTCGTCGGCGTCGATGAAGGCAACCCAGTCGTGCCGCCCGACCAGCGCCACGCAGGCATCGTTGAACGCCGATTGCTGGCGCTCGATCCCTTCCACCGTCCAGGGAAACACCTCGATGTCGTAATGGGTGGCCAGGCGGTTCAGCAGCGCCAGCGTGCCGTCGGTGCTGCCGTTGTCGTAGACGCGGAAATGGCGCACGCCGACCAGCGCGTGGAAGGCGAGGAATTCGGCGAGGTAGGGCGCCTCGTCCTTCACCATTATGCAGATCGCCAGGCTCATCGACACGTGTTCCGCCAGGTTGTCATGGCGCGTTCGGATTTTCCGCGCGCCGCCGAGCGAATCCCTACACAAGGTGGGCCGCGTTGGGAACCGACACAACGCGGTTTCGCGATCGCGCCGTGCATGAATCGGCGGTTTGACGAAGGTTTGACTGCACATTTCAGTGTCGTCGCAATGCGCCGCGCGCTTGCCACGCGCCGACGGTGGTGAAAGATTGTCCCGCGATGAGCGCCGCCGCCCCCCCACCTCCAGCCCCGCCTCCGGCAACGCCGCCGACGCTTGACCTGCGCGCATTGTGGCGGCGCAGCACGGACGCGGTACTGCCGCCGGCCGGGCAGACCCTGCACGTGCGCACGATCGCCGAGCTGAACGGAATCATCAAGCGCCACCTGCACAAGGTGTCGCAGGGCTACGACCTGGTCGTGGGCCTGCCGCGCAGCGGCCTGGTGCCGGCGGGGATCGTGGCGCTGCATCTCAACCTGCCGCTGGTCGGGCTGGCCGACCTCGACGCCGGCAAGCTCGCACAGCGCAACACCAACCGCTGGAGCCCGGCCCATCACCGCATGGCCCGCGCACTCGGCGCCGGTCAGCCGATTTCGGTGCTGGTGGTCGACGACACCGTCAACACCGGTGCGGCAATCCGCCGTTTCCGCGCCGACCATGCCGAGCTGTTCGCCGACGGCCGCTTCAACTTCACCTTCCTGGCGATCTTCAATTCCATCCACAAACCGCCCGAAGCCGACATCACCTTCGAGATGGTGCCGCCGCCGCGCCTGTTCGAGTGGAACCTGATGCACCACACGATGAGCGAAGGCTACCTGTGCGACCTCGACGGGGTGATGTGCCCCGACGGGCCGCCGGAAAACACCAAT
>JBBQOT010000579.1:0-2893 GCA_038331165.1 Acetobacterales bacterium | reverse complement strand
GAGGGGGCGCCGAAGGCGCCGCTTCGGGAAGAGGGGGCGCCGAAGGCGCCGCTTCGGGAACAGGGGGCGCCGAAGGCGCCGCTTCGGGAGCAGCGGGCGCCGAAGCACGGGCGACGGAAGCGGCCGGATATCTGCGCGGTGCCGCCGATGCCGGGCTGGCCACCGCGCAATACATGCTGGGGGTGGTCACCGAGCGCGGCCAGGGTGTGCCGGCCGACTCCGCGGCGGCGGCCGAACTGTATCGACAGGCGGCGGCCAAAGGGCTGCGCAGCGCCCAGGCGCGCTATGGCTATGCGCTGTTGCACGGCTACGGGGTGACGAAGAACCTGCAGGAGGGCGAATCCTGGCTGCGCCGGGCGGCGTTGCAGGGCGATGCCGAGGCCGCGGCGCTGGTCGGCGACCTGTATTCGCGCGGCGGCGAATTGCCGCCCAACCATGCCGAGGCGGCGATGTGGTACCGCCGCGCCGCCGCCGGTGGGCACAAACTGGCGGCCCGCGCGCTGGGGCTGATGCACATGACCGGTGCCGGGGTGCCGAAGGACCCGCGCGAGGCCGCCACCTGGTTCCGCCAAGCCGCCGAGGCGGGCGAGGAGAAGGCGCGCTTCGACCTCGCCGACCTGGTGATGAAGGGCGAGGCGGCGCCAGAGGATTCGGTGCGCACCCGCGAGTGGTTCCAGCAGGCCGCCGCGGCCGGCGACCTGGTGGCGGCGTACAATTACGGCATCTGCCTGGCCGAGGGCGTGGGCGTGGAGCGCGACGACCGGCAGGCGGCGCAATGGCTGCGCCGGGCCGCCGAGGGAGTGGTCAACGCGCAGTATTGGTACGGCCGCATGTTGATGCAGGGCCGCGGCGTGGCGGTGAACCCGGAGGAAGGGCGCGGCTGGGTCGCAAAGGCGGCCGATGCGGGCATGGTCGACGCCCAGGTGGCGCTGGGCGAGATGTTCGTCAGCGGCCGCGGCGGCGTGCGCGACCACCAGGAAGCCGAGCGGCTGTTCCGCAAGGCGGCCACCCATGGCCATGTCGGCGCGATGTTCGCGCTGGGCGCGCTGTTCGGCGGCGGGCACGATATTCCATGGGACCGGCCGCAGGCGCAGGTGTGGTTCCGCGCCGCCGCCGAGCGCGGCCATGTGCATGCCCAGATGATGCTGGGCCGCTACCTCGCGCGCGGCCTGGCCGGCGAGCAGAACCCCGACGAGGCGCGGCTATGGCTGGAAAAGGCGCTCGCGCAGGGGCTGACCGACGTGCAGGGCGATCTGGCGGCATTGCCGCCCGCTGCCACCGTCACGCCCGCACCCGCGCCACCGGCCGCGGCGCCGCAGGCCCGTGCTGGCCGGCGCGGCGCACCCTGACCTTCATGGCCGATGACGATGCTGACAAAGCGCCGGAACCCGAAGCGCCGCTGACCCAGGCGGCGTTCTTCCAGCGCCAGGCCGGCGAGGCGTGGCAGGCCGGGCAGGCGGCGTTGCAGGACGGCAATCTGAAGCAGGCGGTGTTCTGGCTGGAGCGGGCGTGGCGGCTGGCGCCCGACGATCCCGCAACGGCACTCGCCCTGGCCGGAGTGCGGTTGCGCCGAGGCGAGGCAGCGGCGGCGGTGCCGCTGCTGGAACGGGTGACGCAGCGGGTCGATTCGCGCGATGCGTTGTTCCTGTTGGCCGCGGCGCGGCTCCGCGCGGGCCAGGCGGGACAGGCGGCACAGGCGCTGTCGGCCATGCTGGCGGCGCATCTGGTGGTGCCGGGCGTGGAACTGGCGGCCCTGGCGGGGGACATCGCCGCGGCGGTGGGTGCCCCCGGCTGGTGCGGCGTGGCGCCGGATGGCGCGCCGCTGGTGACGCTGTGCGGGCCGGGCCGGGCCGAGATAGTGCTGGACGGCCGGCGCTGGCGGCGTGGCCGCGTGCCGGAAAGTACCCGGGTGATGACGGTGACGGTCGATGGCCGGCCCTGCCTCGGCAGCCCGATCGAATTGATGCTGGCGCGGCGGGTCGAAGGCGTGGTGGCAGTGGCCGATGGCGGGCTGGCGGGCTGGGCCTGGCACCCCGGCAGCCCCGACGAAGACCCCGTGCTGCTGGTGGAGGGGCAAGACGGGCGCGGGCTACTGCGCGTTGTCGCCACCGACCAGTCGATGCCGGCGACTGCGCCACTGGCCCGGCCGCGCCGTTTCGTGGTGCCGGCGGCCGCTCTGCTGGGGTTGGCGCGGCCGTTGCGGGTGCGCGCGGCGGCGGGTGGCGAATTGGCCGGCAGCCCGCTGGACCCCGATGGCGAAGCGCGCGCGGCGGTGGCGATTGCCAATGCAGTGGCGCTGCGGTTTCCGCTGCGCGGTGCGGCGGCAGACGACAACCCGCTGTGCCATGCCGCCGCGGCCGCCGGCCTGCGTGGGCCGCCGGCAACGGCGCGCCGCGTGCCCGACCGGAAGGTGGCGGTGGTGGTGCCGGTCTATCGCGGGCTGGAGATGACCCGGCGTTGCCTGGACGCGGTGCTGGCCACTGTGGCGGAGGGCAGCGTTGTGGTGGCGGTGGACGACGCAACGCCGGAGCCGGCGCTGGCGACGCTGCTGGACGGGTTGCGCGCGGCCGGGCGCATCCGGCTTCTGCGCCACACGGCCAATCGAGGCTTTCCAGCCAGCGCCAATGCCGGGCTGCGGCTGGCGGCGCGGCTGGCGCCGGGTGCCGATCTGGTGCTGTTGAACAGCGATACGCTGGTGACGCCGGGGTGGATCGACGGGCTGCGCGCGGCGGTGCACGCGGCCGGCGATATCGGCACGGCGACGCCGTTGTCGAATGACGCGACCATCCTGAGCTATCCCGACGCCACGCGGACCAATGCCATGCCCCAGGGGGTGGCGCTGGTGCGGCTGGCCCGGCTGGCGGCGCGGGCCAACGCGGGGGTGGCGGTAGAT
>JBBQOT010000578.1:0-2896 GCA_038331165.1 Acetobacterales bacterium | reverse complement strand
CGAGCAGGGTGAGGCACGGCGCCAGGATTTCGCGGGATCGCAGACGATGAGTGCCGAGGCGCGGGTGGCCGACGTGCGAGCCCCGTCCACCGGGCTGCGCGGGCGCAACTATGCCCGCAAATACTGGCCCTTCGTGGTGCCAGCGGGGTTGGTGGTGTTTGCGGTGATCGTCTTTCCGTGGATCTTCACGCTATACATGTCGGTGCACGAGTGGAAAGTGGGCGGCGAGTTCACCTTCGTGGGCCTGGACAACTACCTGCGGCTGCCGAACGACGAGCGCTTCCTGTGGTCGGTGGTGCGCACGCTGTATTTCACCGCGCTGTCGGTAGCCTTCCCGGTGATACTTGGGGTGGCGGCCGCGGTGTGTTTTCATCGCAACTTCCCGCTGCGCGGGCTGGCGCGGACCATCTTCATCCTGCCGATGATGGCGACCCCGGTGGCGATCGCTCTGGTGTGGACGATGATGTTCCACCCGCAGGCCGGCGTGCTGAACTACCTGCTGACCTCGGTTGGCCTGCCGCCGAGCATGTGGAGCTATGCCTCGGGGACGGTGATTCCGACCCTGGTGCTGGTCGAGACCTGGCAGTGGACGCCGCTGGTGATGCTGATCGTGCTGGGCGGGCTTGCCAGCCTGCCGACCGACCCGTTCGAGGCGGCGCGCATCGACGGGGCCAGCGCATGGGACTCGTTTCGCCACCTGACGGTGCCGCTGGTGTGGCCGCACATCATCGTGGCCACCGTGATCCGGACCATCGACGCGTTGAAGGCCTTCGACCTGATCTTCGTGATCTCGGGCGGCGGGCCGGGCACATCGAGCGAGACCATCAACCTGTATCTGTACCAAACGGCCTTCGCTTTTTACAATATGGGCTATGCCGCCGCCATGACGGTGGTGTTCTTCATCATCATCCTGTTGATCAGCCTGGTGCTGTTCACCACCCGCCAGCAGGAGAAGTGGCAATGAAGGGCTATCAGATTCGCCGCCTGGTCGGGCGGTTCTTCTTCGGGCTGTCGGTGTTCGCGTTGGTGTCACCGGCGATCCTGGTGTTCCTGTGGATGCTGTCGCTGTCGCTGAAGAACGAAGTGGACAACATGTCGTTCGTTCCGGTGTTCATCCCCAACCCGCCGACGTTGAACAACTTCATCGAGGTGTTCGAACGCAACGACTTCCTGACCTATTCCATCAACTCGGTGATCGTGAGCTTTGGAGCAACCGGGCTGGCGCTGTTGCTGGGGGTGCCCGCCGGGTTCGGCGTGGCCAAGGCCAAGGCGCACAAGGTGGCAGCGCTGATCATGATCGCGCGCGTCACGCCGGGGCTGTCGTACCTGATCCCGCTGTTCCTGCTGTTCCAGTGGATCGGGCTGACCGGCTCGCTGGCGCCGTTGTTGATCACCCACCTGGTGATCACGGTGCCGATCGTGGTCTGGGTGATGATCGGCTTCTTCGAGGGGCTGCCGTCGGAGTTGGAAGAAGCGGCACTGGTCGACGGGGCGACGATCTGGCAGGCGTTCCGCCACATCGCCCTGCCGCTGGCGCGGCCGGGGATTGTGGTGGCGATGATCCTGGCCTTCATCTTCAGCTGGAACAACTTCATCTTCGGCGTGGTGCTGGCCGGGCGGGCGACGCGCACGCTGCCGGTGGCTGTCTACAACGTAATCAGCTTCGAACAGGTAAGTTGGGGGCCGCTGGCGGCCGCGGCCCTGCTGGTGACGGCACCGGTGCTGCTGCTGACGCTGCTGATGCAAAAGGAGATCGTCGCAGGGCTGACCGCCGGCGGGGTCAAGGGCGGGTAGGGAGGCAGGGTTTGGCATTGTATCTAGTCACCGGTGGGGCTGGTTTTATCGGCTCGCACCTGGCCGACGCCTTGCTGGCGGCTGGGCATGACGTTCGGGTGCTGGACGACCTATCGACCGGGCGGGTGGCGAATCTTGATCCCCGCTGCGAATTGGTGCGCGGCGATGTGGTCGACCCGGCGACGGTGCGCGCGGCGATGGCCGGGGTGGCGGGGTGCTACCACCTGGCCGCCATCGCCTCGGTGGCGCGCGGCAACGAGGACTGGCGCGGCACGCATCTGGTGAACCAGACCGGTACCGTGACCGTGCTGGATGCCGCACGGGCGGCCGGTTCGGTGCCGGTGGTCTATGCCTCGTCGGCGGCCGTCTATGGCGACCTGGGCGAAACGGTGGCGCGCGAAGACCTTATGCCGATGCCGCTGACCGCCTATGGCGCGGATAAGCTGGGCTCGGAACTGCATGCGGCGGTGGGGCTGCACGTGCACGGAGTTCCTAGCGTGGGCCTGCGTTTTTTCAACGTCTACGGGCCCCGGCAGGATCCGCATTCGCCGTACAGCGGAGTGATTTCGATCTTCGCCGCCCTGGTGGCGGCGGACCGGACGGTGACGGTGCATGGCGATGGGGCACAGCTGCGCGACTTCGTCTATGTCGGCGATGTGATAGTGCATCTGCTGGCGTCGATGCGGCATCTGGCGACGAACCGGGTCGCCGCGGTGCTCAACGTTTGCACCGGGCGCGCCACCTCAATATCGGCGCTGGCCGAGACGCTGGCACGCCTGCATCAGCGGGCGGCGCGCATCACGCACGGGCCGGCGCGTGCCGGCGATATCCGCCGCTCGCTGGGCGACCCGGCGCGGGCGACCGCGACGCTGGCGGTGCGGGCGGAGGTGACGTTGGAACAAGGGCTGGCGCGGACCCTGGCCACCCCCCAACCTGCCACGGCCTGATGCCAAGCAGCCTGGTAGTTGAGCTATGAAGGAAGGCAAAGCCAGGGCTTTGCCCTGGACGCCTCGTCTCGTTGCGATTCTGGGTGTGGATGCAACAGACATCGGTCTTCGATCCCGGCCATTTCGCGGCGCTTCTGTCCCGGATCTGCTTCCGT
>JBBQOT010000577.1:0-2898 GCA_038331165.1 Acetobacterales bacterium | reverse complement strand
GTGGCCCCACGCTTGGGGCCCCCCCCCCCCCCCCCCCCGGGGGGGGGGTTGCCTGGTCCCATCTAAACTGGGGGCGGGCCCGGGGGGGGCCCCCCCCCCTCTTTTGTAGCCGTGTGCTGGAAAGATCAGACGGCGGCGGTCTCAACCACCACAGCGTCCAGCACCTGGCCGTCGGTCACGCGGCGCAGGCTGACCTGGGCGAGGCTGTCGGCCGAGGCGGGCAGCGCCACGGTGAAGCCGCCACGGCCACCGGCCAGGCGCGCCTGGTCGAGGTCGGCGCGGTAGCGGTTGGCGACCACGCGGGCCACCACTTCGCCGTCCACCAGGACGTCGGCTTCCACGGAGTCGGCGCTGGCGGTGTCGATCACCCAGCCGTGCAGCACGCCGGCCTCGATGCGCTCCAGCTTGCCCAGCAGCGCACCGGCGGCGGCCGGGGCGGCGGAGATGCCGGCGATCTCGGCCAGGTGGCGGCGGATGGCGGCGAGCTGGAAGCCCTCCTCCAGGCGCGCGAATTCCTGCACCTCGGTTGCCGCGTTGCCGAACAGCATGGCGTACTCGTCGGCGTTGTCGAAGATGGCGCGGCTATTGTGGTCGACGAAGGTCTCCGACGCGGCGCCCTCGGCGAAGATCGCCTCATGGCCTTCCATCTCGATGTGGAAGTAGGTGACATCGGTCACCGTCTCGTCGCGCAGGATCGACACGCCGTTCACCAGGGCTGCGGCCGGCACCATCACGCCGTCGATCAGCATGGCGTGCTGCGGCGACACCTTGAGGTCACGGGTCGGCAGGCCATTGCCCAGCGCGCCGGCACGGATCAGCACCGGGCGGACGAAGGCTTCGCCGGCGCCGAACTCGGCCTCGTAGCTGCGGTGACCGATCCACTTCACCTTCTTGGCGCTGCCGTCCAGCGTGGTGACCAGGTCGCCACCCTGCAGCGCCTCGACCGCGCGCTCACCGGCCGGGGTGCGGATCATCGTGCCCCGCGTGTAGCAGGCGAGCACCCAGGCGAACGAATAAGCGCTGCCCAAGTTTGTACCGGCGCCGGTCACCGAGCGAAGGGCAATCTTGAAGCCATCGTTCAGGTTGTCGGCGACGATATACATCGACTGCAGCCAGGTCTGGACCGTGGCGGCGGCGCCGATCATGGTGAAGGTGGCTTGGGCGCCGCCCGACTGCGTCATCGTCGTCGCGGAGCCGTTCTCGGTGAAAACCAGCACCGCGCCATCGGTGCCAACGCCGCCGGGGTCCTGGTCGCTGAAGATCAGGCGCAGAGTCACCTCGTCCGCACCGCCGCCGTCGACGACGCCCACGTCGGTCGAGAACGGGTTGAAGGTGTAGGGAACACCGCCGGGGACGAAGGTGTTGGTTCCAACTCCGGCGCCCGGTAGGCCGGTAATGGTGTCGTCGCTGAATGTCATCGTCGCCATGGCGGTCTTCCTTCAGATGGTAGGGAATAAGTGATGAATGGAGGGGCGGCGGCGTGCAGCTTGCACATTCACGGGCATGACCATGATCGGGGCGGCCAGGGGGGGCAACTGCCCGGCGGTCACCCGCCTCTCCCGATGGTTTACCGACCGAAGCCGCATCCGTGCCGTCTCCTTGCCGGGTCGCCGCGGGGCGGGATGCCGCCGCAGGACTCCGTTCCTTGCAGCAATCCGTATCACATCCAGGAGCAAACCCGTCAATGATCTCATGCGGTTAAGCATCTGAGACGGTATGAAACACAATGTAACCAATTGCGCAGTGTGCTGAAATCTCCCTTTTGTTTTAACCACTTGGCAGCAATCGCGCGGTCGTGAGCGGCTGCCGCAGGCCGCGACTGTCGCACTCACGAAAGCGTGAACCTCGCTTACTCCGTCGCCGACGTCCGATAAACGACGAAACCGGCGATCGCATCCAGCAGCGCCTGCGGCTCGTCCGCCCGGATCGAATGGCTGGAGTGCTCGAAAATGCGCAGGTCGCTGCCCGGGATCAGCCGGTGGATCTCCTCGGAGAATTCCGGTGGGCATATCCAGTCGTGCCGCCCGGCACAAATCAGCGTCGGTGCGGTAATCGCCGCCAGCTCCGGCCGCAGATCGAAGGATTGCAGGAACCCACCGGGGCGGAACGCCATGTTGATCGCGTCCGGCGCCAGAATGCCGCGATCGCGCGACTTATTGGCCGCTGCGGGGTCGAAGGTGGTCGAGTACATCGGCCCCATGTGATCGTAATAGTGCCGCAGCTTCGTCTCGTCGGTCAGTTCGCCCGCCCAGAGCTGGCGGCACACCTCTATCTGTTCCGCGGTGCCGCGCTCGGCCACGATCTGCCGCGCCCGCGGGTTGAACCCGGCATGTGCGGCGGTGACAATCAACACCAGGTTGCTCACCGAGTCCGGGTAGCGCGCCGCATGCGCCATCGCCACCATGCCGCCATAGGAGGTGCCGATCGACACGATCGGGCCCAGCCCCAGGTGCGTGCGCAGCGCCTCCATGTCCTCGACGTTCTCATCGAGCGTATAGCGGGCGACATCGCCGCGCGCCGAGCGTCCCTGGCCGCGATGGTCGAAGTAGACCAGCTGCATGCGTTCGGCCAACGGCGCCATGCCCGGCTTGAAGCCGCTGTGGTCGCCGCCCGGCCCGCCATGGATGACGAAGGCCACCGGCTGCTCGCGCATGCGCCGCCCGTCGGGCACCAGGCCCATGCCCTCTATGTCGAAATAAATCTCGGTGTCGCGGATGCGTGCGCGCATGGGGCCTGCCCTTCTGCCAATCGGGCCGCTACGCTAGACCGGTGGATGCCCGAAGAAAACCAGGGCGGTCCGACCGTGGGAGGTGGCATGGATTTCGACCTGACCGAAGACCAGCGCGCCTTCCAGGCCACAGCACGGGCCTTCGCCGCCGAGCGCCTGGCCCCGAACGC
>JBBQOT010000576.1:0-2901 GCA_038331165.1 Acetobacterales bacterium | reverse complement strand
CCTGGGCCCAATTTTTTTTTTGTGTTGGTGGGGGCAGGGGGCCAACCCGGGTGTTAAAAACCCCCCCTGGCCCCCATCCCCAAAACAACACTCAAGTAAGGGGTTCCAAGGGCGACGGCCGTCGCGCGAAGGCGCGCTCGGGACCTGGCGGGTCTGGGCAGAGCCCAGCCTCCCTTATCTTAGCGCCTATGGGGCAAAGCCCTGGCCTTCGACCCCCCAAAAGGGGCGGCACAGGCATAGCTGCGGGCGGCGCTCCTCGGGGTCGCCGACCGGCGGCGTGCGTCTTCAGCCTCAGGCCGGGAATGCCGCAGTGATGATAATCTCGATCAGGTCGCCCTCAGGCATGCGCGATTCCACGAAGCTGCGCACCGGCCCCTGACCGTCCGGCATCACGCTCGCCCACGCCTCGTCGAAAGCAGGCTTGTTGTCGTGGTCGGTCACCACCACCTCGGCGCGCACGATCCGCGTCAGGTCGAGCCCGTGGCTCACCAGGTGCTTCTCCAGCGCCCGCAGGCAGCCCACGGTCTGGGCCTTGATGTCCTGCGTGCGGTCGGGCGACGTCGCCACCGCCCACATGAACCCGCCCCCGCCCGGCAGGCGATACACGGCCACCGACGATTTGCTCGGCAGGCCATTGTTGGCGATGCGCGCGATGTCGGGCGAGGCCGGGAAGGACGTGGAAATCATGACAGCTCCGGGGTGAATGACCCCGCCATCAGGCCACGAAGCGGGCGATCACGCCAGAGCCCGCCGCCACCTGTCAGGCAAGGCCAGGGCGTTTGTTTTGGGTATACGAGGTCCAGGGGCTCGGCCCGTCGGGCGAAGGCGCGCTCGGGACCTGGTGGGGTTTGGGGCAACGCCCCATGCTTGCTAAACGTTTCGCTCAAGTTCTCGCCGCCAGAAACAACCACCGGAGCGACCATGTCCGCACCCGAACCCGTGCAGCGCCACGCCTACCGCCCGCCCGCCTTCCTGGTCGACACGGTGGATCTGCGCTTCGAGCTCGATCCCGCCGCCACCATCGTGCGCTCCCGCCTCGCCCTGCGCCGCAACCCCGCGCACGGCGATGCCACTGCGGCACTGCATCTCGACGGCGAGGCGCTGCACCTCCTGGCCGTGCGGCTCGACGGCGACGCGCTCGGCGAGAACCGCTACCGCCGCCTGCCATCGGGCGCCCTCGAAATCGACGACCTGCCCGATGCCGCCGTGCTCGAAATCGACACCCGCATCGCGCCCGACGCCAACAGCGAGCTTTCCGGCCTCTACACCTCGGGCGGCGCCTTCTTCACCCAGTGCGAGGCCGAGGGCTTCCGCCGCATCACCTTCTTCCCCGACCGCCCCGACGTGATGGCGCGCTATTCCACCACCATCGTGGCCGACCGCGCCCGAGTCCCGGTCCTGCTCGGCAACGGCAACCCGACCGCCTCCGGCAGCGATGGCGCAAAGCACTGGGCCACCTGGACCGACCCGCACCCCAAGCCGGCCTATCTGTTCGCCCTGGTGGCCGGCGATCTCGTCGCGGTGCGCGACAGCTTCACCACCAGGTCGGGCCGCCCCGTCGATCTCGCCATCTGGGTGCGCGCCGGCCACGAGGATGCCTGCGGCCACGCCATGGACTCCCTCAAGCGCTCAATGACCTGGGACGAGGAGGTCTACGGCCTGGAATACGACCTCGACGTGTTCAACATCGCCGCCGTCAGCGATTTCAACATGGGCGCCATGGAGAACAAGGGCCTCAACGTCTTCAACACCAAATACGTCCTCGCCCGCCCCGACACCGCGACCGACGCCGACTACCAGGGCATCGAGGCGGTGATCGCGCACGAGTATTTCCACAACTGGACCGGCAACCGCGTCACCTGCCGCGATTGGTTCCAGCTTTCATTGAAGGAGGGCCTCACCGTCTTCCGCGACCAGCAATTCTCGGCCGACATGGGCAGCCCCGCGGTCAAGCGCCTGGCCGATGTCCGTGGCCTGCGCGCCGCCCAGTTCCGCGAGGATGCTGGCCCGCTGGCCCACCCGGTGCGGCCGGACAGCTACATCGCCATCGACAATTTCTACACCGCCACGATCTACAACAAGGGCGCCGAGATCGTCCGCATGCTCCACCGCATGATCGGCGTGGCCGCCTTCCGCGCCGGCATCGACCTCTACATCGCGCGCCACGACAACAACGCCGTCACCATCGAGGATTTTCTCCAGGCGATGCAGGACGCCTCCGGCACCAACCTGCACCCCTTCCTCCGCTGGTACACCCAGGCCGGCACGCCCGCGCTCGCGCTGTCGGAACACTTCGACGCCGCCGCACGCCGCTACACCCTCACCCTGCGCCAGCACACCAACCCCACGCCGGGCCAGCCGGAAAAACAGCCGGTGCCGATCCCCGTTGCCATGGGCCTGCTGGCGCCCGACGGCACGCAAACCACCGAACGCCTGCTGCTGCTGACCGAAGCCGAGCAAGACTTCGTCTTCGACAACATCGCGGCCCCGCCCATCCCCTCGCTGCTGCGCGGCTTCTCCGCCCCGGTCACCCTGGCTGGCCTCGACCGCCCGCGCCTGCGTTTCCTCGCCACCCACGACACCGACCCTTTCGTGCGCTGGGATTCGCTGCAATCCTACGCCGTCGACCTGATGCTCGAACGCATCGAAACCGCAGCGCGCGGCTCCGACGAAGGTCTCCTGGCCGCCTTCACCGCCACGCTGGCGGCCGCCGACGCCGACCCCGCCTTCGCCGCCGCCTGCCTGGCCCTACCCGCCGAAGCCACGATCGCCGACCGCATGGCCACCATCGACGTCGAAGCCATCCACCAGGTCCGCCAGAACCTGCGCCAGGCCCTCGGCACCGCCCTGGCCCCCCGCCTGCGCGAAACCTACCAGCGCCTCGCCGACCCCGGCCCCTCC
>JBBQOT010000575.1:0-2901 GCA_038331165.1 Acetobacterales bacterium | reverse complement strand
GCGCAGCGCGGGCGGGGCGGGGGCGAGCAGGGCGGAAAGGGCCGGCAGGGCCAGGGCATCGTCGTCGGGCAGGGTGGCGAGCGCGCTGGCGGGGGCGAGGCCGGCGAGCTGGGGGTGGGGCAGTTGGCGGCTGTGGCCGTCGTAGAGGCCGGCCGGGCCGAGCATCAGCACCCGGCCACCGCGGGCGGCGAAACCGCGGATTTCCATGGCCTCGGCGTCGGACAGGGCGGTGACTTCCGGCAACACCAGCAGGCGCAGGCCGGCACCGCGGAGGCCGGCGCCCTGTTGGCCGGCGCCCTGTTGGCCAGCGCCCGGTTGTCCAGCGGGGCGCAGCACGCCGCCGGCCACCATGTCGCTGGTCAGCCAGCGCGGTTGGGCGCCGAGGGCGGACAGCAGGCGGGCGGCGCGGGCGCGGGCGACGCGGTGTGGATTGGTGGTGTTCCATTCCGCCTCGGCGTTGCGCTCGGTCCAGGCCGTGGTGTCGTGCAGGCGGGCGAGCAGCCATTGGGTGCGGAAGCTGGCCTGGGAATACAGGATGCCGACCGCGTCGTGGTGCGGCGTGCTGGCGATCAGCTGGGCGCCGATGCCGCCCGATAGTTCGCGCATGGTGGGTGCGAGGGAGGCGGCGCGCGTGCCCGCAGGGGTGTCGGCAGTGGGGAATTCGCCGTGCTCGTCCCAGATGACGGCGCCACGACCGCCCAGGAGGGCCTCGCGCCATAGCCGTCCGGCCTCGGCGGGGCCGCCGGCAAAGGAGGTGGTGAGGAGCACCAGTGCGGGGTTCAGCGAGCGGGCGATCTCGATGTTGTTGCCGCCGTTATAGGCCTCGATGACGTCGACGGCGGTGACGAGGTGGCCGTAGTCGTAGCCGCCCCAGCCGGGCAGCTGGGCGCCGGCAATGCCGGCCAACGCGGTGGGATCGGCCGCGTGCACGGCGTCGGTGCCGGCACGCAGGGCGCGGGCGAAGGCGAGGTCCATCCACGCCTTGAAGTCGGCCCAGCCGGACCAGTTGCGGTCGGCGCGGGCGAGTGCGGCGGTGGTGGTCAGCGGCATCACCTGGTCCCAGGTGGCGAAGGCGCTGGCCCATTGGCGGTTCAGCGCGGCGAGGTCGCGGTATTGGGTGCGCAGCCAGATGCGGAAGCCGGCGAGCGATTCGGGGGAAAAATCAAAATCCCAGGCGGCGGCGAGGTCGGCGATGCCCGGCTCATCGGCGAGGTTGTAGAAATACGGGCGATACGGCGCCTGGTGGCGCACGGTGGCGGCCAGGCGGTCGCGGATGCGGACGCGCCAGGCGGGGTCGGACAGCGAGGGCTCGCGCAGGAACACCGTGGGGTCGGCGGGGTTGTCGCGATGGCGGCGCTTGGTCTCGTCGAACAGCCAGGTGACCGAGGGGCGATCGGGGCGCCAGCGGTGGTAGTTGGCGTAGAAATCGGTGGCGATGTTTTCCACATACCAGCGCGTATCGGCGGCGAGCAGCGGGGCCATGCGGGCCTCGACCGCGGCGGCGTCGTAGATGGGGTCGCGACTGCCGTGCACCTTGCCGCCGGCGACGCCGAGGGCCTGTAGCGCGCGCCAGCCGGCGGTGTCGCGGTCGTGCCACATCATCGCGTGCCAGTCGGTCCAGCCGGCAGGAGGGCGGGCGATGAAGCGGGCCTCGGCGTGGCGCGGCGGGGCGTCGGGCAGGGTGAGCGTGGCGGACAGGCGGTTGGCCATCGCCACCGCGCGGCGCGGGTCGAGCGGGATTTCCAGCGCCTGGGCGGCGCGAAGGTCGTGGGTGGTGCGGCGGCGTTCGACGATGCGGCCGAGCGCGTCGGTCCATTCCAGGTCGATTGTGGCGGCACCCGTGGCCGGGGCGTCGAAGCGCCACAGTGCGTGCACCGATGGCCCGCCCTGGACCGCATTGGCGGGGCCGACGAGGGTGTCGGCCGCGGCGGGTGTGGCGAGGCCGAACGCCAGAACCGCGGCCAGCGTCGCGCTGCGCCCGCCGCGGCGCCAGGCCAGCACCACCGGCAGCAGCACCAGGCTGACCAGCATGGTGGCACCCAGGCTCCAGAGCAGCAGCGCGCCCATGCTGGCGGTGCCGGGGTGGCCGCTGGCGGCGAGCGAGCCGAAGGCGGTGGCGGTGGTCAGCGCCGAGAACAGCACCGCGCGCGCGGTGGCGGTGCCGAGAAAGCGGGTTGCCCCGGCACGGCGGTTCATCACGAAATAGATGTTGAACGACACGCCGACGCCCAGCAGCAGCGGCAGGGCGACGATACTGGCGAAGTTCAGCGGCAGCGGCAGCAGCACCGCCACCGGCACCACCAGCAACGCGGAGGCGAGCAGCGCGCCCAGCACCAGCGCCACGTCGGCCGGGCGGCGCACGATGGCCAGCAGCAGCAGCGCGATCGCCACGACGGCGAAGATCGCGGCGGTGCGGAAGGCGCCGACGATGGTGCCCGCGGTTTCAACGATGGTCACCGCCGAGCCGCCGGCATGCGGCGCCACCGCGCGGACCTGGGCGACAAAGGCGTGCAACCCCGCGGCGTCGTGCGCGCCGGGCTTGGCGCTGACCTGCACGCGCAGCCGTCCGTCGGGCAGGCGCCAGTCGCGGGCCAGCTCGTCGGGCAGGTCGGCCAGGGTGGTCGGCCCGGCCTGCAACGCGGTGCGCAGCGTGTCGAGCTGGCGCGGCAGGAAGCGGGTGAGGGCGGCGTTGGTGGCGAGCAACTGCGCGTCGGGTGCGATGGCAAGCGTGGCCAGGGCGCGGGCGATGGCGCGCAACGGGTCGTCGGCGGCCAGCTTCGGCAGGACGCGCTCGATCTCGCTCTGCGCGGTCTGGATCGCCAGGCGCAGATCGGCCGCGGTTACCGGGGCGGCGGCGCTGCGCACGGCAAGGGTGGCGCCAAGGATGCTGGCGGCATCGGC
>JBBQOT010000574.1:0-2907 GCA_038331165.1 Acetobacterales bacterium | reverse complement strand
GTACTCGATTTCCGCCTCGGCCAGCGCCGTCTTTTCCACCGGCGACCACATCACCGGCCGGAGCCCGCGATACAGCGCCCCGTTCATCAGGAAGCGGCCGATCTCGCCGAAGATCGCCGCCTCGCTCGGCAGGTCCATGGTGGCATAGCGGTTCGGCCAGTCGCCCAACACGCCCAGGCGGCGGAACTCGGCCTCCTGCACGCCCATCCAGTGTGCTGCATAGGCGCGGCACTCGGCGCGGAAATCCAGCACCGGCACCGCGTCCTTGTCGCGCTTGTCGGCGCGGTACTGCTCCTCGATCTTCCATTCGATCGGCAGGCCGTGGCAGTCCCAGCCGGGGATGTAGTTGGCATCGTAGCCGCCCATCTGGCGGGCGCGGTTCACCACGTCCTTGAGGATCTTGTTGAGCGCCGTGCCGATATGCAGGTTGCCGTTCGCATAGGGCGGGCCGTCATGCAGGATGAACGGCGTGCGGCCCTTCGACTTCGCCCGCAGCTGCTCCCACAGCCCCATCGCCTCCCACCGGGCCAGCAGCCCTGGCTCCTTCTTCGGCAGGTCGCCGCGCATGGGGAAGGCGGTATTGGGCAGGAACACCGTGCTGCGGTAGTCGCGGCCGGCGGCCGCCCCGGTCTGGGAAGTGGAGTCGGTCATGGGATCATGTCTCGCGCGGCCAGCGGGGCCGCCTCAGGGGGAAGGATGCGCGTCGGTCCCGGCTCTCTAGCGAGAGGCCGGGCGGGTAATTCGCGCGATGAGTGCCCCGTACATGGCGCCGAGTATGCCGTTCCAGCCCTGCGACGGCAAGGCGCGCCGCTACCCTGGCGCGTCCAGCAACCCCAGGGCCTGCGCCGCGTCGGCAGCGATCTGCGCCTTCAGCGCATCCAGCCCGGAGAATTTCTGCTCGCCGCGCAGATAGGCATGCAGCGCCACGCCGATCTCCTGGCCATACAGGTCGCCGGCGAAATCGAACAGGTTGACCTCCAACCGGCTTTCCGGCCCCTCGTTCACCGTCGGCCGCCGGCCGATATTGGCCACCCCCTTGTGCACACTGCCATCAGCCAGGCTGATGGTGACGGCATAAACGCCCCGTGCTGGTTCAAGATGGCGGCCGAGCGGCACGTTGGCGGTGGGAAAGCCGATGGTCCGGCCGCGCTTGTCGCCATGCGCCACCACGCCGCGGATCGACCAGGGCCGGCCCAGCGCTGCCGTCGCCCGTTCGGGGTAGCCGTCCTGCAAGGCACGTCGAATGCGGGTGGACGAGATCGCCCCCTCGGCATCGGCCAGCGGCGGCACGAGGGTCAGCCCGATGCCGCGCGCCGCCGCCTGGGTGGCCAACAGGGCCACGTCGCCGCCGCGGCGGTGGCCAAACGCGAAATCCGGGCCGCACGCCAGATGGCGGGCGCCGAGGCCGCCATGCAGCACCTCGGCGACGAAAGCCTCGGCGGTCATCAGGCTGAATGCGTGGTCGAACACCAGCTCGTACACCACCGCCACGCCGTGCGCGGCCAGTGCCGCGGCGCGCTCGGTGGACAGCGTCAGGCGAAACGGCGGGTCGTCGGGGCGGAACACCTCGCGCGGGTGCGGCTCGAAGGTCAGCACGGCGAGCTTGGCATCGGGGCGGGCGGCGCCGGCGGCCCGCAGCACCTGGGTGTGGCCGCGATGCACGCCGTCGAAATTGCCCAGCGCCACGCTGGCGCCGCGCGCTTCTTCCGGCAGGTTTTTCCAGGTGGTGAACAGGTGCATCGTGTTCTCAGCCGGCGACCGGCGGGCGGACGGGATGGCCGAGATATTGCTCCAGCACCTCGGCCGGCGAGCCGTCGGCGCGGATCTGCCCCTGGTCCATCCAGATGGCGCGCGTGCACCACTGCAGCACCACATCGGCCAGATGCGACGACAGCACCAGGATTTCCACCCCGCGCACCAGGTTCTCCAGCCGCAGGCGAGCCTTTTCCATGAAGCTGGCGTCGCCGGCCAGGAACCACTCGTCCATCAGCAGCACCTGCGGGCGCACCGCGGTGGCCAGCGCGAAGCCCAGCCGCACCACCATGCCGGAGCTGTAGATGCGCACCGGCAGGTCGAGGAAGTCGGTCAGCTCGGCAAAGACCGCGACATCCTCGGCCAGCCCCTCGATGGCATGCCGGTCGAGGCCGAAATACAGGCCGCGCAGCACGATGTTCTCGCGCCCGGTCAGCTCCGGGTTCATGCCCAGGTTGGGGTCGAGCAAGGCGTTGATCGAACCCTGCACCCGCATCCTGCCGGCCACCGGCTCGTAGATGCCGGCCATTGCGCGCAGCAGCGTGGTCTTGCCAGCACCGTTGCCGCCGACCAGCCCCAGCCGATCGCCGGGGCGCAAATGCAGGTCGATGCCGCGCAGCGCCTCCACCACCACCCGGTTGCGCGCATCGGCGGCCATGCGCCCGGTGACGGTGGAAAACACCGTCTTCTTCAGGCTGCGGGCGTTGCCGTGATACAGCGGAAAGCTGAGGCTGACGCCCTCAATATCGATGGCGGCCGGGGTCTGCTGGCTCATGTCGCTACAGCCAGAAGGCGATGCGGCCGCGCACGCGCGCGAACACGAACCAGGTGACCACGCACAGCACCAGGCTGTAGCCCAGTGCACAGGCGACAGTCAGCGGGCTGGGCAGCGTGCCCATCAGCGGGCCGCGCACGATCTCCAGCAGGCTGAAGAACGGGTTGAAGGCCAGCGCCCATTGTTGCTCGCCCAGTTGCTCGGGCTTCCAGATCACCGCGCTCAAGAAAAACGCCATCTGCATGACGCTGGCCACGATCGGCGGAATGTCGTGCAGCCGGGCACAGATCGCGCCCAGCAGCAGCGAGATTGCCAGCGCGTCGACCAGCCACAGCGCCAGGCCCGGTAGGGCGAGCACCGCCGTGCCGCCGGGCCAGGTC